>SOKD01000095.1 GCA_004376305.1 Candidatus Cloacimonadota bacterium
CATTCGAAAAATAAAGAAAAAATTGTGTAAAAATTCACATTTTTGCCTTGACAAACACAACGTATTAATATACAATAATTTGGTTTACTACTAACGGACAATGAAAAATACATTATTGGTTTTTCTGTTTGTAATTTTGCTGAATCCGCACCTTCTTGCTAACAATAAAGCAGGTGAAGAATCACAATCTGCGGGGTATTACGTGTATCTTGGAGAAGGAGACGAGCTCCTGATGAATGTACAGATATGGGGTCAGGTAAAAAGCTCGGGGCTCTACTCTCTTCCAGAAAACAGTGATATTGCAACACTCATCTCACTTGCAGGCGGACCCACGGAGCATGCTGATCTTTCAGGAATAAAAATAGTACGGAAGGGCATTGAAAAGGATTCTCTTTTCACGGTGAACCTTAAAAAATCAATGCTTGGAGGGGAAAAGGAAAAGACCCTGTTGAAACCTGGTGACATTATTGAAATTATGCCATCTAAGTTCCATTCATTCAGTAACTTTGTTCGTTTCATTACCCAGGTGACCATGGTTGTCGCAATCTACTACCAAATCTTTGGACAATGAACCAGAATAATTACACAAAAGAAGAGAAGGACACGCATATTGATATCCTGGCGTACCTGAAAGTACTCTGGAGAAGAAAGCTCGTCATAAGTACTGCAATTGGTGCAACGCTCATCTTCACCATTATCTACACGTTACTCTCACCACAAATATATGAGGCAACAACCAGTATCTTAATCCAGCAAGCTCCCGAAGGAAAGGATAGTTTTCTCTCTCCATGGGAGTATACCGGTGAACGCGACAATTTTATTCAAAATCAATCCCATATCCTCAAATCACGTACCAATCTGAAGCTGGTTGTTGACAAAATTAAAGAACAACACAGCGATAAGGATCTTCCCATTTTCAAGAATCCATCTCCCATCGTTTTCCTTGCATACAACATCATTGTGAAACCGGTTGAACGTACGGATATTATCAGGATACTCGTCCATTCAACAAGCCCTCAGGAAGCGGCAATTATTGCAAATGCAGTTGCTGATAATCTCTTGGAACAGTCACGGCTTACCGCAAGAAGCGCGGTGAGTGAAGTAAGAAGGTTTCTTGAAGAACAATTGAAAATTGTTGAAGATAACCTGAAAAAATCTGCTGACTCGCTCAGAATTTTCAAAGAGAAGAAACAAGTTTTTTCACTTTCAAACGAAGGTCAAGCTCTCTTTGCAAAATTGTCAACCTTTGATAAACAGTATAACGAGGTAAATACAGAATTCCTGACAAAAAAGAAACGATTAGATTTTCTCAAGGACAAGTATCGCCAAAATAAAAACGACTTGCTCAGAGACATTACGGAAACAAAAAGCCCTATCATTATAAGTTTGAGAGAAAAACTCATAAAACGCGAAACAGAATACTCCAACTATCTGCTCCAGGGTCTTGATGATGAGCATCCGCGGATAAAGAAAATAAAAACACTCATAGAAGATACAAAACAACGCCTTCAGAGCGAGGTTAAGAAACTCATTGCATCCGATGCTGAAAAGGGTGACCTCCTTGCGATGAACCAAAAAATAATGGAAGAACTATCAGAACTGGAAGTAGAAATTGTCGTATTAGAAACAAAGAAAACAGTAATCGGTAAAATCCGCAGCAGCTACGAAAGCCAATTCTCAACACTTCCATCGAAGGAATTGAGACTTGCCCAGCTTGAACGCGCATACAAGATCAACGATAATATTTATGAAATGCTCATGGAGAAGTATGAAGAAGCGAAGATCACGGAAGCAGGACAGCTCGGAAATGTAAAAATTATTGATACCGCATTTATCCCTTCAACCCCAATAAGACCCAATAAAAAGAAAAATATTCTTTTTGCCCTGCTTGTTGGTATTGGTATTGGACTCGTTTTTACTGTTTTCACAGAATATCTGGATACCTCAATAAAGGAGCCAAAGGATATACAAGAGTTCATTGGGGAGCCAACTCTGGGCATTATACCAAATATCAATCACCGGGAGCTTATTTCCAGGTACGGTGATAATGGAAAAGTTGCGGATATACGGCAATTGCTCCTGACACATTATGCTCCACACTCAACTATTTCAGAGGCATACCGATCACTCAGAACCAATCTTCAGTACTTTAATCACGATAAACCCTTGAAGAACCTTCTCGTTACGAGTACCATTGCAAAAGAAGGTAAATCAACTATTGTATCAAATCTTGGTATCACCATGAGTCAGCGGGGACTGAAAACGGTTTTGATTGATGCTGACTTGAGAAAACCAGTGCTGCATAAATTTTTCCAACTAAAAATTGAACCAGGACTTACCGACCTTATTATTAAATCTGAAATGACGCTGGATAAGGTTATTAGAAAAACAAACATTGAAAACCTATTTGTAATCACCTCAGGCGGTATTCCACCAAATCCAACTGATTTGCTCGAATCAAAAAAGATGGAAGCTATCGTGATAGAACTTCGCAAGAGTTTTGATTTTATTATTTTTGACTCCCCCCCCATCATGATCGTTGCAGACGCTGTGGTTCTCTCCAGAAACATAGATGGAGTACTCCTCATTGTGGAAGCAAAGAAAACACGGCGTGATGCCATTCGCGAAGCAAAAACCGTTATTGAACATGTAGGAGGAAGAGTTCTTGGAGCGGTCCTCAATAAGGCACGCTTCAGCCGTTTGGATCACCTGTATGGCAGTTATTCAGGTTATTATTACTATTATGGATATGAGAAGGAAGGAAAGAGTCGTAAAACAAGAAAATCAAAAAAGGGAGGAACAGCATGAAACATTTGTATCTTGGTTGTTTTGCTTTTATTGTTCTTGTTTTAGCAATAAGCTCATTACATGGTGAATTTAACAGGACAACCGGCCTTATAGATATACCAACAGCATACATTCTGCCTGCAAAGGTATGGAAATTTAACATGAATGGCTCTGTTGCCATTGGTACTGAGAATATATGGGAAAAGAAACCGGCGGATATGGACTTCTCTATTTCCTACGGACTCTACAACAAGGCAGAGGTATCGCTATCAATGTTCACTTTTCGTGATTATGTTCTCGATCTTACCTATCTGTTAACAAGTGAAACAGAAAATGTACCTGCTATTGCTTTTGGTATTCAGAATCTAACGTATTCCAGATTCATTACAGAGGTGGGACGGGGTGATAAACTCGAAGACACCGAACCCGAAGAAGAGCAGGTTGCAGACCAAAGGAACGGATGGGGTGATGATGAAACCTATCCAAGAAGGTGCAGTGAACAGTTCTCTGTTTACTTTGTAATGAGCAAAACCTTTAGCACCTGGGGGCAGTATCACCTTGGCATCGGAAGAGGAAGATTTGTCGGTTACGGTTCGAGAAGCAAGTACTTCAATTCCGATATTTATAGTGATACAGAACATAATGATGCAATCGGGTTATTCTGGGGTGCTGCCTTTGACTTCTTCCAGGGTTTCGGGCCGATGATCGATTTTGACGGAAGGGATTTCAACATTGGACTGCAGTATCGCTCACCATACTTCAGAATTTCACTTGCTGCTGTAAAACTCGAACACCGGCTTGGCGGCATGCAATCTCTCGCCCCGCGTTTTGCAATCGGCGGTTCTGCCACAACACAGGCAGTTGTGGAAGAACGCGCTGTAAAACAGGTTGGCATCCTTGCAGGAAAGGTCTGGAATAAAGCAACGGCAAAGCCACTGAAGGCAGTTGTATCGTTCCCTGGAGCCGAGCTCGGAGGAATCATCTCTTCTGAAAAATCAGGGAGCTTTAAACTGACGCTTCCTGCTGGCGTCTATGTTGTCAGGTCCACCGTTAAAGGTTACTACTGGAAACAGAAGAAGGTACGTATCGCACCCGGAAAAACAACCATTTGCAATTTTGCAATGAAGAAAAAGACAAAGAAAGGGACGAAGTAAATGAATAAAAAATCCCTCATATTAGGAATTCTTGCAGTCATTGTTTTTGTTGTAGCAGGATTTTTTGCTCTGACAAGATCAAGTCCTTCCGCAGAACCGGTTTCAAATTCAGCAAAAGAGATCTGGCAGCAAACCACCATTTCTCTCAACCACAGCATCTCGCAAGCTATTCTTGATTTTGTCATAGAGGATGATAACTTTGTGCTGAGTATGTATGTCAACGACATCAAATCAAAAATAAAGGGTTTTAACTACCTTATTGTGGTCAATAAGGAAGGTAAAATCCTCTCTCACCCGGATTCAACCCAGATCTTTCAGGATTATAACCCACAAGAAATTTCAATGCTTGGCGAAAACAAAAATCTCATTCAGTTTATCGAATCAAAGAATATCTATGATATCGCAACACCAATATTGCTCGATGATATTGTACTTGGTGAAATGCATCTTGGAATTACGAACCCCTGGACAGAAACTTTAGAACAATCAGGTAATAATCTTCCACAAATCATCCTTTTAGCATCAGCATTCATAGGGCTCATTTTGATTATCTTCGGAGCCATTGGCGCTCCTGCTGCACCCAAAATGTTGCTACCTTCTGCTGCAAAAACCGAGATTGAAAAACTTAAAAAGAATAAGCTTGAGTTTGAATCAACTATTGCTTCCTTAAAGAAAAAGCTGGAAATGGCTAAGAAACAACCGCAGGATAGTACAGGAGATGAGAAGGCAGCAATTGAACGCCTTTCAAAAATTCGTTCTGAAGAAATAAAACTCTCCAAAAGCATCGATGATATGAAAACCAAAATAGTAAAACTTGAACAACAAAAAGAAGCAATGTCGGGTGTCCAAAGTGCTGCTTCCCCTGACGCTGATGCATTTAAACGTCAAGTAGCTTTAAAAGATAATGAAATCAACAATCTGAAAGCGCAAATTGAAAACCTTAAGGTTCAAGCAGAGGAGAAAGTAACGCCACAGGAAGTGTCTGCCGAGGAAATCGAAGGAATGAAGAATGAGGAGCTCGAACTTACGCAGCGCATCGTAAAAAAGAGAAGAGAGGAAATAATACTCTCGCAAAGAGTGGAATCAAAGAGAAAAGAGGAACTTGCCCTTGAACGAAAGATCGAAGCCCTTAAAAAGAATCTTAGCAGCATGGGTTCCTGATTTTCCTTACCTTTAAGTACATTATATACAGTGCCGATGCATACTGCATCGGCACAATTATTTTTACAGGCAACTTGTTTTCAAACTACGATTTATCAACAATAACGAAAAATGATTAACCAGGAACTGTCAGAAATATTCAATACTATCGCGGATGCCCTCGAATTCAAAGGTGAAAATCCTTTTAAGATAAATGCGTACAGAAAGGCATCAAGAATTCTAAAGGACTTTTCTGAAAACCTGAGAGAATTCAGCGAAGATCATCCCCTTACATGCATATCGGGTATAGGCGACGGGATTGCAAAAAAAATCAAGGAATACATCGCGACAGGCAAAGTATCAAAACTCGAAGAGGTGAGAAAAGATATACCAGCAGGTATCTTTGAAATGGTAAGGATACAATACCTTGGTCCAAAGACTCTCAAACTTGCTTACGAAAAACTCGGTGTAGGTTCCCTTAAACAATTGAAAAAGGTAATAAACGATGGAAGTCTTTCCAGGATACCGGGTATGGGTCCAAGAAAAGTCGAGCGGATAATGGATGCGATACACCTTTCCGAAACAACGCAAATGAAAAATAAACGGTTTGTCATCGGTGAACTATTTCCCGTTATTGAGGAAATCGTCTCTAAGCTCAAAAACGTTGCAGACGAGGTTGTCCCGTGCGGTTCATACAGAAGAATGAAAGAAACTCTTGGAGATATTAACCTTCTTGCCACAAGCAATCAGAAAAAAAAGGTTATCGATTTTTTCGTTTCCCTGCAAAACATTGACGAGGTCCTCAATGTTGGTCCAACGAAAGCTATAGTCCTTCTCAAGAACCCCTCGCTGCAGGTAGATCTTCGTGTTGTTAATCCAGATTCCTTTGGCGCTTCTTTACAGTACTTCACGGGTTCAAAAGCACACAATGTTGCATTGAGAACCATTGCAAAGTCCAGGGGACTCAAAATCAATGAATACGGCGTTTACAAAACAAATAGAAAGGTTGCAGGAAAAACTGAGGAAAGCATTTACAGCAGTATAGGACTTGAATTCATTCCTCCAGAAATAAGGGAGGATACGGGTGAAATCGAGTTGGCAAAGGAACACGCATTGCCAAAAATTATTGATTACCGTGATTTCAAGGGAGATCTTCATATTCATTCAAATTATTCAGATGGAATAGAGAGTATCGCTGAGCTTGCAAATCACGCAAAAAAGATGGGCTTCAAATATATCGCGATATGTGACCACTCACGGTCGGTAACGTATGCCGGTGGGCTGTCAAAAGATAAACTTCTTGAGAAGAATGAGGAGATTGACCGCTTAAATAAAAAGCTCAAGAATTTCACCGTTCTCAAAGGTACGGAAGTTGATATTCTCAGCAGCGGAAGGCTTGATTACCCCGATAGTATCCTGGAAACACTCGACATTGTTATTGCTGCAATCCATCAGGGGTTTCGAAGGAATGTTACTGCACGGCTCATTGATGCAATGAACAATCCACTGGTCAATATCATTGCGCATCCTACCGGGAGGTTAATCAATATAAGGAATGGGTATGATGTTGACCTTGATAAGGTTTTTGAACAGGCTCAGAAAACGGGCACCATCCTTGAAATAAACGCGTACTATGAAAGACTTGACCTGAATGATAGACACGCAAATAAAGCAAAGTCAATGGGAATACACTTTTCAATTGGCACAGATGCCCACAATATCGGTATGCTCAAGTACTGGAAGCTCGGTGTGGGCATCGCCCGGAGAGCATGGCTTGAAAAGAACGATGTGATAAATTGCTATCCATTGCGAAAACTCAAAGCCATTTTATAAGGAGAAGCAGGAATGGATAAATTCATTATTAAAGGAGGAATACCACTTACCGGGAGTGTAGAAATAAGCGGTGCAAAGAATGCTGCGCTTCCTATTATTGCAGCATGTTTGATTACTGAAAAACCTGTTGTACTGAAACATGTACCAAAAGCCGCTGATGTTTTTACGATGCTAAAAGCTCTTGAAACACTCGGGTGTACCTTGCAATGGGATAGAGAAAATTTGGTCATTGATGCATCGAATGTTACATCAACAGAAGCACCGTATGATCTGGTAAAAAAAATGCGGGCTTCATACTACGTACTCGGACCACTTATTGCCAGGTTTAAGGAGGCGAAAGTATCCCTTCCAGGGGGTTGTGCACTCGGTCAGAGACCTGTTGATCTGCATATAAAAGGACTCAGGAGTCTTGGGGCAAAGGTTGACTTTAAGCATGGATATGTATCCTGCAAAGCAAAAAAACTGAAAGGTCACACCATAAACCTGAAAGGTCCTCGTGGGTCAAGTGTCTGAGCAACAATCAATGTAATGATGGCAGCAACAGGAGCATCAGGAAAGACAATTATTGAAGGAGCAGCTATGGAGCCAGAGGTAGTTGATGTAGCTAATTTTCTTATCAAGTGTGGAGCTAACATAAAAGGAACAGGAACACCCATCATTGAAATAAAAGGCCGAAAGAAGCTCACGGGAACAGAACATACCATCATTCCTGACAGGATCGAGGCTGGAACATTCCTCATGGCTGCTGCAATAACAAAAGGTACAGTAATGCTTAAGGAGTGCGAGCCAGAACATCTCACAGCACTTATTAATCTGCTCACCGAACATGGTGCAAGGATTCAGGCAAAAAAGCATACAATCCACATAACAGCAGCAAAAGCGCCAAAACCTCT
>SOKD01000119.1 GCA_004376305.1 Candidatus Cloacimonadota bacterium
AGAATTCTGAAGATCGACAGGGTGCTTTCCATTATTGTTTCAAGTTATGATGGACTGCTCATTTTTCAGAAGGGTGTTGAGGCTGTGAATAGAAAGCAACTGGGTGTTGAAGTCGCCAAGATTGCGAAAGCAATAAAAACTCAGATTCCAACACAGGTGAAGGAAGGAGTGATTCTGAGTCTTTACTATAACAAGTTTGAACTCCTCATAGGATTCTACAGTGACTTTATTGTATCCTCTCTCTGCGAACGCAATGTTAATATGGGAGTTCTCAAGATTAGGATAAGGAGTGTGATTCCTCAATTGCAGTCCGCTCTCTAAAAGGAAACTATATGCCGCTCGGGGAAAGAATAATTCTCTCGGAAGAGATATCCAATCAACTGGACGTATACCTTAAAGATTTTGTTGATTTATCGTTCACAAAGGCTGCTTTCCTGATAACAAAAGGAGGGCAATTACTGAATCAATGTGGTATTTCACCGAAAAGCGGGAAGCTCTTTTCACTGGTATCATTAATATCAGGAATTTTTAGTTCTACTCAAAATCTTTCAATGATTGTAGGGGAAAAAAATTTCAAAAACTTTTTTCAGCAAGGAAAACGCTATTCCGTTTATTATTCATTACTCACGGATCCTTTTGTATTTGTGACAATTTTTAATGAAGATGCATTGTTGGGAGACATTCAGTTGAGGGTAGAGGAACTTGAAGAGAAAATAAGGAAATTGCTTATCCAGACCATTCAGGAAGGAAGAGCAGCTTCCTTTTTTGGTTTTTCTTCCCGTACACCTGAAGAGGCGTTTACCGATCTGTTCGATTTCAATGTTTAATCCTCCATTTTTCATTTTTCCCCCGTAATCCACCATTGTTTTGCAGCAAAACGAGCCATGAAACAATTACGAAGGTTTGATCCGAAGTATATTACCTGGATTTCAATTATTCTGGCGGTACTTATGATAACGTCTTCGTTGCTCATCATTAAGCGAATTGAGTCAAGTATGCTTCAGATACTTGAGAAGGAGGGATTTGCGCTTCTGGAAAGCTTCATTATAAGTAGCGAGAATAGCATCAAGGCAACCGATGTAACAGAGCAGATTCTCGAGGACAGATTGCTTAGTAATGCAAAGGCAATTGACCAGATGAAGGACTTGAGTCGTGAAAAATTACTGAGAATTGCAAAGGAAATTGATTTGAAGAGAATCGATATTTTCGACAGCCAAGGCAGGCTTTTATTCACCAGTTCTCTCTACCGGTCTGGAGATATTGCTCTGCCTACTGCATTACAGTTTATTATCTCCAGGAGAAGCACAATAATGAGTTTCAAAACTGAAGGTGGTGATTTTGCAGTTGCAATTAGAAGGCTATCCTCTGGTGACATAATCGTTTGCTATGCTGATGCTGAGTACTTGCAGAACCTGAAACAGTCCTTGGGAATCGGACGTTTGATTCAAAAGATAAGCATGGAGTCAGGTATCGAATACGTGCTTCTTCAGGATGAAGAGGGTATAATTTTTGCCACGAAGAATATTGAAAAGATGAAAAAAATCTCGAACGATGACTTTCTCAAAGATGCACTTCTTTCAAATAAGAAAGCAAGCAGAGAATTCGATTTTGAAGGAAGAAAGATACTGGAAGTGGTGAAGCCATTTTTTATTGACAATACTCCGTACGGCATTTTTCGGCTGGGACTTTCACTTGAGGATTATAATGCTGTTTTGCAGGATACAAAAAAGCAAATTATAATCCTCACCCTTTTTCTAATCCTGATTGGATTTGTGATTATAGGCTTTATTGTTACCGGGCAGAACTACAGGCTTCTCAATGAATCATTTCGACAGATGGAAACTTTCAGCAAAAAGGTGATGGATGGAATAAACAGTGGAATCATTTCCATTGATAGGGATTTTATTATTTCGTATGCTAACAAGGCAATGTCGCGCATATTTCCCTTTACAGATGAAGATATGATTGGAAAGCGTTACGGTCTTTTTTTCATTTCCGATGAGCTTTTAATTAAGAAGAGCCTTTCATTAGAGAGGAACATTGATGAAGTGGAAAAAGAGTATACCTTACCTTCTGGAAAGAAACTATTCCTTGGCATTACCACATCAATCCTGAGTGACGACCAGAACAGGATTACAGGTGTAACTGCTCTTGTGAGGGATTTGACGTTTAT
>SOKD01000314.1 GCA_004376305.1 Candidatus Cloacimonadota bacterium
TAAAAGTAGTAGTGGTATTCCTCATAATAAAGGCAGAGCTGTCGGCTATGAACATGGCAAAATGGTAGATGTAATCCTGAAGAAAATGAACCTCTGAACTATCACAATCAAATATTCCTTGATTCGCCAATGTAATATTGCCTTTTATTGAAAGATTGGCATTACGCAGGAGCATCACACCATCATTGACAATGTAAATATCCATGGGTATATCATAAATGCCATTGATAAACAAAGTCTCACCCGGAGTATCTCCAATTACCAGACTATCTTTTCCCCAACGAGGGTCCCTATGCAGCGCAGCCAATCCTCCAATTTCCAATTGGTTTTGCTCCGCATAGTGGACCGTATACGGCTTCTCAGTATACTGGTTCGAGAATGTATCCATTGCGTTATTAAAAACCGACTGATACGAAGAGACGGAAACCAACAATAAGAAAACGGTTAGGTAAGACATAATCCCTCCTTAGTGAATCTATTGCCCAAAAATTCCTATTTCTCTGGATCCGATTATCACGATGCTGCTATCTTTTGCCTGCAATTTCACGTATCGACATTGTTGAGAGAATCCTTCTATAGTGTTTTCTTCTTAGAATTACGGATCTTTATCAGAAATTTTTGTAAAATGCAATGCCAAAACCATCATCCTTCAGTTTCAGGTTGAAACCCGTTTCCTTGTATTTTGCTCTCTTTATTATATCCCTGTTGTGAGCATTTGCCTGACGGTATGCATCGAATATTTGCCAGATATGGATGCCAATTGCCGTAAAAATCATTGCATTTCCTATATTTTTCTTCGTCTCTGTTGTTTCTGTTACAATTGTCCGTTCGCCCTCTAAGTAGACGGTATCACCCTCAGCAGAATCGATAACCGCATAGGTAAATTTCTCCTTCTGCTCCCCGCGCAAGGTTATTCCTCCCCCAATGAGCGCAATCTCGCTAACAAGGATACCTGCTGCGCGCCAGTATTTACCGCAGTAGACCTGACCAAGACCGGGATACTGCACTGCAAGAAGCGCCGAGATGACCGGATCTTTGGAAATAACAATGGACTTCTTGACTTCTACAATCTCCCTGATGCCCGCTATTTCTTCATCTTCCCCGGCGAAGAGAAAGGCTGAGAAGAGCAGTGTACAGAGAATAAGATAAAAAACTTTTAACCTCACGTTTCCTCCTTTGCAGTAATTCCTGGTATTATACGACACTTTATCTGAAATTTAAAGAAAAAACACATGGGCGAGGATACAAACCTCGCCCATTTGAAAACAGACCATCAGCCTACGTAAATTCTAAACTTCTGTCCCGTTGATATAATCGTAAGCCAACCCCAACCGGTTACATCGAAATCTATCGTCGCAATGAGAGCACCATTGGCGTCATCAAGCCTGATCCAGCCATCTCCGCCATGTCCTGTCTCATGAGACACATCCCATGATTCGTAGTTCATATGAACGAGATAAACCTGACCGTTGAAGTAGTCAACAAGCTCAAATTCCATCCAGGCAGTATTGTCATCCCAGTAATCCGGCGTTCCCTCATGATCAAGACCGAAGAGTATCTCAAATTCATTCCCTGTTTCCGCATCGACAAAGACACCCTTTCCTGATTGCTTCCCGCCAACCTCGTCTACCTTTGAAAGACAGATGTAAGCCGAGTCACCGTAGTTATGGTGGCCTTCAGTTATATTGCACCCTGTTGACACAATCCTCCTGTCTTCATACGGGACATGAATTTCAAGCCATATTCTTTCGGTAATACTATCAGGTTCTATTACCGATGATGTATCCTCATAATCAATGTGGATCTTTATGCCCTTGAATCCCCACAGATCATCACTGATATTCGGCCAGGGTGTACCACCATCATCATAGTAGAAGAATCCAATGAGATGCTCACCATGCTCATCTACTGTATCGACATAAACCGATTCAACATAACTCATGTTGTAGATTATTGTCGATTCCGGTTCACCACCTTCACCAAGTCCTCTCGTTGAGCCACCGTATGCGCCCAGGTAAGCAATAAGATTCTGGATGAATGCTTCGCTTGGACCCTCATCGGGTGAAACCGGATCCTTGCTGCAGCTTACCGTTAACAAAGCAGCAAGCAAGAGTACAACCACGACTGCGAGCCATTTTCCGTGTTTCATTGAAGACCTCCTCTGTTTAGG
>SOKD01000184.1 GCA_004376305.1 Candidatus Cloacimonadota bacterium
TGATGCAGTGGGTAAAAAAGGATTTTCCTGATGAGGAGGAAAAATGCGCGGCAGGATTGTTTTCATAATTAGTTGTTTTGTTTTTGCTGGTTGTGTCCTTTATTTTTCAGCGTTAAATGCGGAGATACAAGAAATAAAAGCTGAGGACCTTATCGGAACGGAAACCTTAAATTTCTATTTACCATCCACTGAAAATAACCTGATGCATTATGGTGATGAATATTATGGAAAGTATTATCTGATTATGACATTCTTCCCCGCTGCATTTACGCCTGTTTGAGCCGGTGAGATGCAGGGACATGAGAGAAACCTTGTTCTCTATGATTCCCTGAACGCCCGGGTTCTGGGCATTAGCAGAGATGATGTAACAACCCTAAACTACTGGGTAAAACACCTTAACGTTAGCCTTCCGATTCTTTCAAATATCTCTGGCTTCCTTGGTGAGCATTTTGGTGTTGTTAAGGAAGGACAATTTGTATTCGAAAGAAGAACAGTCGTCATTGATAAAAAAGGTGTTATTCGATATGCATCTGACGATTCTCCGCATTTTGAGGACATCATCAGTTTATTGAAGAAACTTAACGAAGAATGAGATATTGAGTCAGGAAATTATGCACATTTAAGGGAGATTGAATGAGAAGATACAATGTGTTACTTTATGTGATTTTATTAAGTTTTGCTCTTGTTTCATGTGGTATAAGACAGGTACACTCCGGAAAAGAACGAAAGGTTGAATTCTATATTCCGGGTTGCGGATGAGCCGCAACCGCCCAGAGGGTAAGTTCTATCCTTGAAGACGTTGATGGTGTCATAGAGGTTGATGCCAATTACTTCAACCACATCACTACAGTTACTTTCGATGAAAACAAAACAAATAATGAGGAAATGAAGGAAAAGTTGGGGGAGCAGGGATTCCACGTTCAGGGTGAGCCCAAAATTTTGTATTAGATCAGGAACTTAAACAGGAGAATAAAATGAAAAAATCATTAATTGCTTTTATAATGCTGTTCTTTACTATAGCAGTAATCAACTGTGAAAGGCAACCAGTTGCACCGCCACCAGAGGCGGTTCTTCTTGTGTTGGATACTATACGTAGTGGCTATAATGAGCAGGATGCTGAGCTATTTTATAAGGATTTTTCAGCTATTATGTTCACCAAAGGATTCACAAAAGATGCATGGTTTGATGTTATTAAAGAACTGAAACAGAAGTTAGGAGAATGGAAAGCTCAAAAATATCTTGGTGAGGAAAAGGGAGCATATACATGGCGTGTACAGTTTGATAAAGGGAAAACGAAATGTGTTATTGTTCTCAATGAGGAGTTTCGCGTAACGGGACTGTGGTTTCGTTAAAGCAATAGAAGAAAGGAAAAATTTGAAAGAGGGAGTTGTTAGTGGATTGGTCCGATAGAAATTTTGAACGTTTTGAAGATTTTGATAGTGAAGTCTGGGATGAAGAACAATGGGAAAAGTTCATGGAAGAGGCAGATAGACGTGTTGAAGATTATTTAAAACTGATAGAGGAAGAATTAAAGCACCGAAAGAAAAATAAATCGAATTTTGATGATGATGAGATGGAAAAGAATAAAGAAACTGTTGCAGAAATGTCAGAATCCGATTATGCTTATGGTGACAATGAGGAACGGGAAAACACTGATGCCTTTTTGGACAATCAGGAGAAAGCAGAAAGCTTCAGAACTCTTCCTGTATGGAAAGTTGCATACGATTTTGGATTTGCGGCGCATGATTTTGTCGAGAAATATTATCCCGGGGATTATGTACCCCCGGAGATACTTATACTTTGCAGAAATTGCTTCATCATTGCAGCCAAAATTGCGGGTGGTCACGCGATGGGATATGATAAAGATGTACTTGAAGGAAACATTGCTTATTGTAAACGCGGTTTAAAAGCTGCTGAGAATTGTCTTGAAGCATTGGAAAGGCTGCGAATAAAAATAAAGGCAACACCGGAATTACTAAAATTATATGGTTTTTCTTTGAGAACAAGAAATGCAGTCCGCGAATGGATAATAGATTTGCGCCGGAGAATCTGGTGGCGATAGAACTATATATTATGCAGCATAGTCACCCGTCAACCCGGAAATGTTGTGTTGAAGTCAAAAGTTACAAGTAAAAAGCGTGGGGGGGGGGGGGGGGGGGGGGGGGGGG
>SOKD01000138.1 GCA_004376305.1 Candidatus Cloacimonadota bacterium
TGTATGATGATGATTCTGTTGATTCTCTGAGTCAACGGATAATCAAGCATGAACACGAGATGTATTCGCGGGCGATACAGCTCTTCGCTGAAGGCAGGCTCAAAATCGAAGGACGGAGAGTAAAGATACTCTCCAATAAGGATGGTTGATGTGAGTTTCTTTGAGGAAAGGAATAGTGATGCGTGAATCGAAGATAAGAATTGGAATCATTGGAACCGGAGCGGTAACCCAGACAGGTCACATACCGGCTTTTAAATCACTGAGCAAGGCAGAACTGATAGCGCTCTGTGATAGCGATAAAGACAAACTTGCATTTTTATCAAAAAAGCACCGAATCTCGAAGGTTTACAGTGATTATGAAAAAATGGTTTCCGATAAAGCTATTGATGCAGTGGTTATCGCTTCGCCGAATAATATGCATTTACCCATGATCGAAGCTGCATGCAGTGCAAAAAAGCATATCCTCTGTGAGAAACCACTTGCAAGAACAGCAGAAGAAGCATCCAAAATTTGCAGTATTGTCAATAAATCAAAGAGCAAGTTCATGCTTGGTTTGAATAACAGATTTCGACCGGATGTACAGATTTTGAGAAAGTTTGTAGAAAGCGAGTTGGGAACGGTTTTTTATGCAAAGACCGGCTGGCTTCAAAGAGAGGGTTATCCCGAAAAGTCATCATGGAAGAGTCTCCTTGAATCATCGGGTGGAGGAGCATTGCTCAATCTTGGAATACACCTGCTCGATGAAGCTCTCTGGTTGCTTGGCTGCAGAAAAGTCAGAAGCGTTGTTGGTACCGCGCATTTTCTGACAAAGAAACAGGAAGTGGAGGATTCTGCGATAGCGCTTCTGAATATGGATGATGATATAATGTTAACCATTGAAGTGAGCTGGACATTGCTTTTCGATAAAGACTTTACGTATTTTAATGTATTTGGTGATCGTGGCAGCGCATTGCTCAAGCCGTTGAAAATATACAAGAGAATGCATGGTGAAATTGTGAATGTTACCCCTCGTGTTGACGCTGCAAGAAATGCTTTCAAGATTTCTTTTCGCCTGCAAGCCGATCATTTTATTAAAGCACTTCGAAAAGGAAAGAAACCAATCTTTCAGGCTGAAGAAGGGCTTGAGATGGCGAAGATCATTGATGCCATCTATAAATCTGCGCGAAAGAAAAAAGAGATAAAGATTGATTAGGTTTTTTCTTCCACTTATTTCCGCACTTCTTTTCACGCTTTCATTTGCTCCGTTTCACCCCCACCTGCGCTTCTGTATTTACCTCGTCTTTATACCGTATCTGTATGCTATTCTCCACAGTAAAAAAAGGGCTTTTCTTACGGGCTTTCTGTTCGGATTTGCGGCGAATGCCGGGATTCTCTGGTGGATTAGCGCAATGATTGTTGAGGATGTAAGCAGAATTCTGATAGCTTCGGGAGTTGCTCTGCTCATCATTTACCTTTCTCTGTATTGGGGGCTTGTTGCCTTTTTTATTTCGAAAATGAAGAACCGTTCTCTTGCAATTTTCTCATTACCTTTTTTCTGGGTATCATTGGAATTTATACGCTCATTCACATCACAGTTAGGATTTCCGTGGGGCTCCGTTGGCTATGCGTTTTCGCGAATTCCATCATTAATTCAGATTGCATCCATTACCGGATTTCCGGGCATTAGCTTTCTTATCCTGTTTTACAGCAGTCTTCTCTACTGGTCATTTACTCAGCAGAAATGGAAGCGAAGCGTGTGGGGAATAGCCGTGTTTGTGGTGCTCTTCGTTATCCAGGTTGTTGCTGGAAATGCCATAATTGCTCGTGCTCAACAAGGGCAAACGGTAAAGATATCTCTCATTCAAGCAAATATTCTTCCTGAAATAAAGCGTGAGCACGAAGTGGATGAACGTATTGCAGCCCTTGAACGGCTCACCCTCACAGCGGCTTCTCACAAACCAGACCTGATTGTCTGGTCAGAAACATCAGTGCCCTGCTATTACCGCGAGGATTCTGATTGCATTATGAGGATTAAGGATATTGTGCGAAGAGGGGGTGTCCCCGTTGTTGCAGGAGCGCCTGAATTTTTTGTGTCCCATAAGAAAAAAGAACGAAAACGGTACAATGCTGCCTTTCTTATATCAAAAGATGGTGAGACGCTTGGAAAATACAGGA
>SOKD01000343.1 GCA_004376305.1 Candidatus Cloacimonadota bacterium
TATAATTCCGGTAGTAGTTCCCCAGATCTTCTTCCCGATCAAGAAAAGGAGCAGTATTGAAGCAGCATCAAACAGAAGATTGAGGAGCCTTGGAAAGAGCATATGGTGTCCTGCGCATTTGTATAAAAACGCCAGTATATACGGATACAAGGGCGCTTTGAAAAAAACCTCTGTCCCGACGATATTCCCTTCCGCTATTGTGACAGCCCACGCATCAAAGACCTGCGCATCACCAAACGGCGCAAAAAAGAAGGGATTCCTCTGTATTTCGGTAATGTACGTAATTCTGAGTAGTACGCCGACAACAATAATAAATAGAAGTAAAAGAGAGGGCTTTATTTTCTTCACCCTTAAAATCTACCAGATAAGTATTTGAATGTCAATATCTTCTTCGATTCGATAACTGCAAACACATACTTCTATTAGCCACGGCAGCCAGGTGAATTTTCTATTTTCCCTTTTCTACCTGATTAAAGATGTACAACCACTGTTATTGAGCTTAACGAAGCCCTTGAATGTTATACGTACAAGTTTTCTTGAATGGTCTTTTTTTGCTTGACATTTTGTGCGTTCTCTTCTATACTGCTTAAAATCAATAAGGAGGCATAATGGGTAAAAAGGTATTTATTTTTATCTTTTTCTCACTGTTACTATTGGCTCTGTTCACAAGCTGTACAAAAAAACCAGAAGATATAATTATAGGCAATCAGGCACCTGAAACCTACATCGTCAATATACCACCTGATAGTTCATATATCCACCATGCAAGGGTTCTGTACTGGTATGGCACTGATGCAGATGGAATTGTAACCCGTTACGACTGGGCAATCGATGATACTACGTACAATGAAAACATAGCAGGTTCGGGATGGCATTCGCTCTATGTGGATTCAACGATTGCTACACAGGATACTATTGCATTCGAAGCGCCGCTCCCCGATACTATATACAGGCATATTTTTTATGTGAGAGCCGTGGATAATAGAGACCAGCCTGATCAAACACCTGCAACCAGGGTGTTCAACACCAGTAATATTCTGCCAAATACACGGTTTGTTTCAACCCCGAAAGACAGCTCCCAGCGTTTCATTCTGGGAACTGCTACCGATATGTGGAAGGGCATCAATTTCGTATGGTCAGCAATCGATTCAGATATGGTCTTTCCTGCCCAGTTCCAGTACTTGTGGGGTAAACCAGATTCCATACCCGATAAAAATGATCCACGCTGGTCTGACCCGGTCAGTGAGGAATCGTACTATTTTACCGGTGAAAACGCTCCCTTTGAAGAGGGTTATCACACTGTTTATGTACGGGCTTTCGACGATGCCGGAGGTTTTGATCCATCACTCTCCGACACCACCATTTACATATCAGAGATAGACTCCTCAGTTGCTCCCTGGGATACAACGTATGATACTCTAGTTTACAACCAGTGGAAGACAATCTACTTTGTTAAGCCTGAGATACATTTAAACCCTGCCCATCGAAAAGTGCTCTTTATCAACTTTGGCACCATGGGTAATACATTCTTCATCAAGCCTTTCTATTATTCCATTCTTATCGATTCTCTCCAGATCGCTATTGATTCACTCAATTACACCCCAGTCATGCTTGATTCACTGAATCATTTGCTCTTTGGCTCATACTCAACAATCATGTGGACCAAAGACGACAAAACAGACTGGAGTGATTTCCCTCTCGGTGCAAAACAGGATCTCATTACGGATTTCCTTCATATTGGAGGACGGGTAATCTTTGCTGGCTCAAAAGTTCTCAATATGGGTAAAGCCTTTGCTCCCAATATCTCCTTTGCTCTCAACAACCTGTTCCCTTATAATGAACTGCATATCAGCCAGTACGAAAATTTCGCTGCAGGAGACACGTCTATCTCACCCTTTCCATCTGATACAGCATTCTTCAATGAAAAGGCGGAGTACCCGCATCTCTCGCTGAGAAACAATACGTCACTTCCTAATAATATCTGGTGGAATCTCGTCAAACAATGGCTACTCGTTGATGCTCTTCAACTTGACTTATGGGGAGAATATGGCGGGGAGCTCGAAGTAATTTATTCGATTAACCATTATGAAGATAACGCAGCGTATGAGGGAGTTCCCTGCGGAACACGTTTTACATATGATGGAAGCACAAC
>SOKD01000260.1 GCA_004376305.1 Candidatus Cloacimonadota bacterium
ATGTAGATGAATTCTTTGCTGAGTATGAGGAATATTTTGGGAATCTTGGAAAAAAGGTGTATATAGTTGCTGACATCAATAATCTTCTCGTTCGAGCGGCAATAGCCGACTATTATGGTGAAATATCCCGGAGTACCATTGAGCAATATGTACTTGGCTTGGCACGGTGGGGGACCAATGACTGGGCACGGCTAACAGTTCGGACCACTTCTTTAAAGGCAAAACTATCGCCAAATATTTTTAGTACGCGTGAAGAGGCAACGCAATCGATCGAAGAGATCAAGAAGAAGGAACAGGAAAGGTAGGGAGTTATTAATTATCTTATTGCTCCATGTGGATTGGATTGCAATGTGTGTACCATTCATCTGAGAACCAAAGAAGAATTGGATTACTGGCGCGAGAAAGATGTTGACCTTGATAAAATTCGATGCGATGGTTGTCGCAGTGATCGAGAGGGACATCATTGGTCACCAAAGTGTAAAATCCTGCAATGCTGCGTAGACAAGAAGAGATTAGATTTCTGTTCAGAATGCAATGATTTTCCCTGCAAGATTATCGAAGAGTGGATAGAAGGAATGGAACACCATATGAGAGCTATTGAAAGACTCAAGGAGATGAAAGGAATTGGTGTTGAGGATTAATGGATACTGCAAAGGATAAAGGAAGAAGGATATTAAATTTTTACGGTGCATAATTAGCGGTTCAAACAAGGAAAGGACAGGTAAGAGATGAGTGGTGTTGCTGGAGTAGTCTCAAAGAAAGAGTGCAAATGGGATCTCTTTTATGCAGTTGATTATCATTCTCATTTAGGTACATCGTATGGCGGGATTGCCATTTCAGATGGGAAGAAATTAGACAAGAAAATTCACAATATAGCAAAAGCCCAGTTCAAGACACATTTCGCTGAGGATTTTGACTACCTGCGTATGAATGGAAATGCCGGGATTGGCGTCATCAGCGATAGAGATACACAACCGCTCAT
Source organism: Candidatus Cloacimonadota bacterium (assembly GCA_004376305.1). Classification (GTDB taxonomy): domain Bacteria; phylum Hydrothermota; class E44-bin80; order E44-bin80; family E44-bin80; genus SOKD01. The sequence goes on from SOKD01000260.1 coordinate 983, forward strand.
TATGCAATTGAGATTTGGAGAGTATGCACTGTGCGGTGTGGGATACATCAATAACCAGGATGAACTGGCAAAGAAATTGATTGATGAGGGAGTTGTATTCTCTGAGATGGTTAATGGTAAGGTAAACCAGATAGAACTTGCTGCAAAGCTAATCAATAAAGGAAAAAATCTGGTGGAAGGTATTCAATACATGCACACTCAAATAGATGGTTCTTTATCCTTACTGTTACTCGGGAAGGAAGGTTTGTATGCAGCACGTGACAAATTTGGAAGAAGCCCTCTTGTTCTCGCAGAAAAAGATGATGCTCACATCGTTGTTTCTGAAACATGCTCATTTAAAAACCTTGGTTTCAAGATGAAGAAATATCTCGGACCGGGAGAGATTGTATTGATTGGTGAGAATAAGGTTGAACAGATAAAAAAACCGGAGAGCGTGCTCCAGTTATGTACATTCCTTTACGTGTATGCTGGTTTTCCAGCCTCAGAGTACGAAGGAAAGAACGTTGAAGAATTCAGAGAGGATTCGGGAAGAATTATTGCAAAACGTGATAATGTAAAGGTTGATCTTGTCTGCGGAGTTGCCGATTCCGGAACTGCCTATGCACATGGATATTCACATGAGTCAGGGATACCGGTGAGAATTCCTCTCCTGAAATACACTCCGGGGTGGGCAAGAAGTTATGTACCACCATCACAGGAAACAAGGGACCTGGTAGCACTCATGAAACAGGTTACTGCTGATGCGCTGATTCGAGATAAGAGAATGGTTATTACTGAGGATTCCATTGTGAGGGGTACACAATTGAAAAATTATCTTCTTGTTAAATTGTGGAATGCAGGAGCAAAAGAAATCCATGTGAGACCTGCCTGTCCTGCACTCATGTTTCCATGTAAATTCCTCTATTCGACGCGCCAATTAGATGAGTTATTTGCCAGAAGAGTCATAAAGGGAATTCATGGAAAACATATTGACAATGTTAAACCATACATTGACATTGAGTCTAAAGAATACAGCGAAATGCTAAAGCTTATGGAAAAGGATTTAAACGTCACAACGCTTCGATATCAGAGATTGGATGATATGATCTCTACGACCGGTTTGGGTGAGGAGGCTCTATGCACGTATTGCTGGACGGGCAAAGAAGTTGATCGAAGCAAGTGATACTC
>SOKD01000085.1 GCA_004376305.1 Candidatus Cloacimonadota bacterium
TGATTAGTAGTTTCATCTCGTCAGTAAATACCTTTGGAAAAGCGTTTCTGACCTTGCCTACATTCTCATCCTTTACTGAAGATGCCTTTTGTAGTAAATCCTTCTCTTTGAAAGTGGAGATTGGCTGGTCAAAACAGCTTACGTCTTCTTCTAAAAGCAACTTTGGCTGTGTAAGCAATCGTCCAATGTGGGGCTTGAACCGATTCATCTGTTCTATGTCTATGAAATATAGTTGCAATTCAGGAGCGTCTTGTATAAACTCTTTAATATCCGCCTTCAGCCCTTGTTCCAGTGGATTGAATACTGTTGATTTCTCGTCTTTGAACTCTTCGAGTTTCTCCATTCTATAATCCTTTTGTTCTTGTATCTCATCAAATTCATCGTCTCTTTTGCTTTCCAAATCATCAATCAATTCAAAGATGTCTGCACATTTTTCTCCGATTTCACCATCTACTATGTCCAGCTCTTCCTTTAATGCTTTTATTTTAGCTTCAAGGTCGTCCTTCTTTTCATATAAATCAGGTTCTCTTTCTCTGGATTCTTGTAATTGCTCGTCAATTTTCTCTTGATATTTATCGTCAATTTCATTATACTGTGTATTATAGGTGTCGTTAATGTTATATCGCCATTTGTTGGTATCGGATAGGAACTGACTGATAAGTGGTTGAATGAGTATTCTTCTCCACTTCTCGAATTGTTCATCAGATACTTCGTCTTTTTGTTCTTCAAAGATTCTCATTATCTCTGGAATCAGTATCTTGGATTCATCGTTGGTTTCTTTGATGATTTTCAACAGCTCTCTGATTATGGAGCGTTCTATAATCTCTTTGGAAAAAGCAGTCATTTCAAGGAGTGCCCGTACGACATGTTGCCCATCTTTCTCATAAACGGGTCCTGTCCATCCTGGCGGGTCGGGCATATATATTCCTCCATTTGTCATACTGCAAAAATATTCCCATTTTGTGTTTTCGGCTTTTCTTGCCTTATCCCCCTTCGCTTTGTCCTGGCATGGCATTGCTTGAGCCTTCAGTAAATCTGGGGTTATCTGGTCTTCCCTTACAAATAATCTTTCTATTGAGACCGCCCCAGAACCACCATAGTATTCAATGGCGGATTCGAATTGCTTTCTGAATGCATCCTGTATGTAGTATCCTGCTGGGTCTAAATCACTGATGGTACACATGTAAAATTGCTGGTCAAGGTCTACACCAAGGTCTTTCAATTGTCTTATAAATGCACGGGCAACTGTTCTAGAGGGTTGCCCTCCTGCGGTAATCAAAGTAGAATTAAATAATCGGGGAATCCATTGATATGTATAGAAATAATCAACTTTTTCTACAGCGATAATCAAGTTGCTGAACGGCGAATCTTTTACTACGGAGAGCCTGACGTTTTCTTTGCCACCAATAATGTTCATGCCCTCATAGGTTACAAGTCCAGAATTTATCATTTCACCCCACGCAGTATTGATTGTGCCTAAAACCACATCTGTTTCACCGAGACCCAATATTTCAGTAATGAATTTTTTAAGATGTGTATACCAGAAGTGTCTGACATTCCCCCCTTCTATATCTTCTCCTTCTTTAGTAAAAGCTTCATAGATGACAGAGCGAACAATTCTTGCCAGGCTATAGGTATGACCCTGTTTCCGATGAGCAGGTAACGGTGGAAAATAACGCTCAAGTTCGTCTTTAGTCATCCCTTCTACAAGAATAGCAACTTCGATTGCTTCTTCCCCTTCAAATTCTGATTTTGTAACTGTCGCAATATTCTTATCTGGGAAGAATCTCACCGAGGTATGTTTCCTCTTTTTGTCATACTTATAGTCTTGCTCGATGTCTTCATATTCATAATCTTCGGTCATCTATTTCACCTCATTTATTGTTGCTTTGCACCTGTCGTTGTTACATCGCTTTTTGAATTAGGATAATTTGGATTGTCTCTGTTTGCTTTGCATACCAGTGTTTTTGCTACAATATCATGTACAATTTCTTGCAATTTGTCTTCGGTTCGTATCATATTTTTAAGTTGCGTCTCGAATACCGTACATAATTCTCTTGTGATTTCTTCAGCCTCTATTTTTATTTCTTCACCTTCTTCTACATCTACCATCTTTTTTCCTCCTTTATTATTTTTCATTTCTTTTTCT
>SOKD01000348.1 GCA_004376305.1 Candidatus Cloacimonadota bacterium
AAATAAGTTCTTAAATGCCGGCTGTGGCTACGGGGGGTTCTGCTTTCCCAAAGATTTGAGCGCTTTTATAAAAATCGCCGAAGACTTAGGTTACGATTTCAAGCTCCTCAAAGAAGTTGAACGTATTAACGATGAGCAGAAGAAGAGCATTGTTAGAAAGATTGCGGAGCATGTGTGGAATTTAAACAACAAGACCGTTGGTATTCTTGGGCTCTCGTTCAAACCGAACACTGATGATATGAGGTATGCGCCTTCGATTGATATCATTGGCGATTTGCTCGCCGAAGGTGTGACGGTCAGGGCGTACGACCCCAAAGCAATGGAAAGAGCCAGAGAGATTTTCCCTGACATTATCTATTGTAAGGACCCGTATGAAGTATGCGAGAAATGTGATGCTCTTGTTATCCTTACCGAGTGGGATGAATTCAAAGATCTTGATCTTAAGAGGGTAAAGAAGCTCCTGAAAACACCAATGCTCATAGATGGAAGAAATATCTTCGATCCAGATACAGCAAGAAATGAAGGATTTTCGTATACAGGAGTCGGCAGAAAATGAAAGACCTCTCCATAATTATTCCCGCATACAATGAGGAAGAAAATATTGTTAACGTTGCTCGCGAGATCAACAAAGCGCTTGCAGATGCGAAATTCACGTTTGAAATAGTTTTTGTTGATGATGGAAGCACTGATAGGACAGGAGAGGAGATGAAACGGGCTCAGAAGATTCATTCAGATATTGTAATTGTTCGGCACAGGAAAAATAGAGGAAAGACGGATGCTTTGCTCAGCGGGTATCAGCATGCAAATGGCAAAGCAATTGCACTTTTTGATGCTGATCTGCAGTACAATCCGGGGGATCTTAAACGCCTCTACAACAAGATGGAAAGCGGTTATGATATTGTTACCGGCTGGAAACAGGGAAAATATTCCAAACAGTTTGTGTCGCGCATCTACAACATCCTGTCGCGCAAGCTATTCAGTCTTCCCATTCATGATCAGAATTCAATAAAAGTATTTAAAACGGAAATTCTTGAGAGGGTTAACTTACGAAAAGATTGGCATAGATTTCTTGTTGCACTGGCGGTGCATGAAGGTTTTTCCGTTTCAGAAATCAAGGTTACACTCTATCCTCGAAGAGCAGGGAAAACGAAGTATGGTGGGAAAGGAAGAATTATCGTCGGGATATTCGATTTGCTTAGCGTAAAATTCCAGATTTCGTTTTTGAGGAAACCCATGCTTATTTTCGGAATCACCGGCTCCGTGTTTATTCTTCTTGGCATAGTCACCGGATTGATTGCTCTGTTTCTGCGTTATGTCTTGTATCAGGGTTTCAGACCATTGCTCTATCTGGTAATTCTTTTTATTCTTTCGGGTTTGCTTCTCCTGAGTATGGGTTTTATTGGAGAAACCCTTGCATCGATCAATGAGAGAATTGCAAGAGTCGAGAAGAAAATTCCCCGCAGGAACACCAGTGCACAAGAGGGCGAGAGCAGCAGTGAAGAAAAAAATAGCTGAGAAATGCGATTTTTCATCGCCTTATTTTCCTGATAATTTTCAAATGTAGAGCGAAATTGTATGATGATTCATTTTCGAGTTTTTAAAAGATTTTTATTGTGCGCACTGATAGTGTAATGTATCTTAATTATCTTTACTGTCATTCCTTCGCTTTTCTTGAGGACAGGTTTGAAAAAGGTGTCATTCTGAGCAATCTTTTCTCTATTGACGCTGGAAGAATCTCTGAGATAGATAAACCCGAGATTCTTCGGGCTTCTTACAAAGCCCTCAGAATGACAACTACGGTAAAGCTATTTGCGTGACATAATACTGAGAAAGGGAGTAGCGAAACTTGTTTCGCACTAATGTAATGTATCTTAATTATCTTTACTGTCATTCCTTCGCTTCTCTTGAGGAAAGGTTTGAAAAAGGTGTCATTCTGAGTAATCCTTTTTCTATTGACTCCGGAAGAATCTCTGACATAGATAAACCCGAGATTCTTCGGGCTTCTTACAAAGCCCTCAGAATGACAACTACGGTAAAGCTATTTGCGTGACATAATACTGAGAAAGGGAGTAGCGAAACTTGTTTCGCACTAATGTAATGTATCTTAATTATCTTTACTGTCATTCCTTCGCTTCTCTTGAGGAAAGG
>SOKD01000201.1 GCA_004376305.1 Candidatus Cloacimonadota bacterium
TCTTCTTGTGGACTTCCGCGATTTCTTTATGGAGCTCTGCTATCTTCTTGTTTGCTTCGGCGCGCTCTTTGCCCTTCAATTTCTTTGACGCTGCCTTTTTTTCATCGATCTCGCCTTTAAGCCTGTCTATTTCTGCTTCCAGCTTGTCGATATTCCGCACAGCTTCTTCGTGCTTCCTTTCTCGTTCCTTCACCTCTTCCTGCAACTTCATTTTCTTCTTTCTTATGTTCCGTTTTCTGAAGAATTGCCACCAGCGGCATTGCTTTTCTTCTTTTTCAACCTCTTTTATCGCTTGCTCCAAATCAGGAATCGCATCTTCGGATTCATCGATAGTTCTCGAATTCTCGTCCACTGCGGTGCGGACCGTTGTAACCTCTTTAGAGATCTCATCAAGGCTTCGCTCTTCTGCAGAGAGAGCAATTGAGGAGATTGCAAAACTCAAGATGAACACCGATAGTATTGATAATGCCTTTTTCATTTAACCCCCTTTTAGATTTGTATTACTGTGACACAGTTCTTTAGTATTTGTCAATGGAGATTAACGCGGGGAAGAGACACTCCTGAAAAGTCTCACAAAATTTCCACCCAGGATTTTCTTTACGTCTTTCTCAGAATACCCTTCTTCGAGCAGAGCTCTGGTAAGAGCAGGCAATTTCCCTGCATGCTCAAGTCCCTTCGTTCTCTCTGACATACCATCGAAATCGCTTCCGAGTGCAATGGAATCAATACCGGCAAGGTCGCGAATATGGTTAATGTGCTCAAGAACGTGTTTTATACGAACCGGTTTCACACGGGAGATATATCCCGGAAGGAAGAATATGCCCGTGATGCCACCGCGCTCTCCAATCGCCCGTATTTGCTCGTCGTTGAGATTTCGTCTATGCTTCCGAATCGCAGAGGCTGCGGTGTGGGATGCAATGAAAGGACCCTCTGTGTTTTCATATATGTCCCAGAAGGTTTTCACAGATGAGTGAGAAATATCAATCAGCATGTGAAGTTTTTCCATTTCCCTCACGACTGTTTTTCCGAACTCAGAAAGACCGTTGTGGGGCTTTGTCCTATCCAGTGCTGCGTCTCCGATCCGGTTTGATTTGTTCCAGCTAAGCGTCATTATCCTTACGCCCAACCGCTGGAAATTCCTGAGCAATTCCAGGCTTCCTTCGATTGCATCGCCGCCCTCAATGGCAAGGAGAATGCCTATCTTCCCTTTTCTGAGTTTCCTGATTTCCGTAGGATTCCGTACGAGAGTCAATTCCTTATTCTCTTCTGTCAGCCTGATTATTCTGTCGATCAGGACAAGAGCCCTTCGTGTGCAATGATTTGGTGAATATTTTGGGTTAATAAATGCCGCAAAAACCTGAAGGTTTACATTGCCTTTTAGTAGCTTGGGAATATCTATCTGGGTTTCTTTGTTGTCTTTTTGTATGTTGCTGCCTTCAAGGATTTTCCCTACAGTGTCGCAATGAAGGTCAGCAATAAAAGCCTTTTTGTGAAGTTCTAAAACGGAGTCTGCCATTGCCCTTTTTTACACCAATTTGTTACATTTGTCAATCACTTTTCGCGAATATGCCGAGTATTCAGTCGGAATACTCTGATTGCACAGATTTATTAGATTACAACGATGTGGAATGAATTTAAAAACTAATCACACAGCGTCTCTCTGCGGTCCCTGTGGTTTAAATGAGGGAGTAAGCGTTTATTTTTTTCTTGAAAAACATGATTGTTGTGCTATATTATAGAGATTGGAATTTGCAATAAAGGAGGTTAGCAGAAAGATGCCCGGAATTCTTGCAAAAATGTTCGGAACAGGGAATGAAAGAAAACTGAAATCCCTCAAACCTCTGGCGGAAGCAATAAACAGAGAATATGAAAAACTCAAAAGTCTGAATGATGAGGATTTTCCCAAAAAGACCGAGGAATTTAAGAAGCGCCTTGAAGAAGGTGAAACAATTGATGACTTAATGATTGAAGCCTTTGCACTCGTGAAGGAAGCAACAAGGCGTCTGCTTGGAAAAAAGTGGGAGGTGACAGGGATAGAGAAGGAATGGGATATGGTTCCTTTTGATGTTCAGCTAATGGGTGCCATTGTCCTGCATCAGGGAAAGATAGCTGAGATGGCAACCGGTGAAGGAAAGACACTGGCTGCAA
>SOKD01000240.1 GCA_004376305.1 Candidatus Cloacimonadota bacterium
TCTTTGTAAAGGCAAGAAAATAGGGGCTTTCGCTCTTACCGAGCCAAATGCAGGGAGCGATGCGGGCAGTATCGAGGCAACCGCTCGTCTTGATGGTGACCACTATATTCTCAATGGCACCAAGCGTTTTATTACCAATGGGGGTGAAGGGGGTATTTTTATAGTTTTTGCTTCAACAAACAAAGAACTGAAGCACAAGGGAATAAGTGCATTCATCATTGAGGACGGGTATGAAGGATTCAGCAAGGGAAAACATGAAGACTTGATGGGAATCAGGGCAACCGCAAACTGTGAACTTATGTTTGAGGATTGCAAGGTCCCGAAGGAGAATCTCCTTGGTGAAGAAGGTTTGGGGTTTAAAATTGCCATGGGTACTATTGATGTTAGCAGGATCGACATCGGAGCTCAGGCTGTTGGCATATCGCAGGCTGCCCTTGATGAATCCGTCAAGTATTCAAAGGAGCGAAAGCAGTTTGGGAAACCCATTTGTGAATTTGAGTTTATTCAGGGTATGCTGGCGAATATGGCAACATCGATTGATGCTGCACGTCTGCTTGTCCTCCGGGTTGCATATATGAAAGATAAAGGGGAAAAGTGGTTTTCTCGTGAATCAGCTATGGCAAAATGGTATGCTTCTGAGATAGCGGTCGAGGTTACCAGACAGGCATGTCAAATTCATGGCGGCTACGGTTACACAAAAGACTATCCGGTCGAGCGTTTGTTCCGTGAATCAAAAATTATGGAATTGTATGAGGGGACATCAGAAATTCAAAAGATCGTTATTGCACGGAGCCTGCTTAGATAATAAGCATACGTCAGAGCATTAGATTATCAGAGGACTGTATTCGGATTAACGAATGAGGATTCTTGATTAAATGAACGATCTATTACTTGGTTGCATTCAATGCGGACGGTGTACAGGAGGTTGTCCCGTTTCTACAAGATCCTCGCTCAACATTCGAAAACTCATATATCACTCGCTCATTAAGATCAAGGATAAATCAAAAGACCTTGGAATGTGGGAATGCACAACATGCTCCACCTGCTCAGACAGGTGTCCCAAAGGTGTTAAAATTGTTGATTACATCATTACGATGAGGGGTGATGAGATTGAAAGAGGCAAGATTCAACCAACTATTCGAGATACGCTTGAAAGCGTTTTAAAGTTTGGTAATCCGTGGGGCAGGATAAGGGAGAAAAGAGCAGAATGGATGGAAGACGAAGGCGTAAGAATCCTCAAACCAGGAGAAAGTGTTGAGTATCTTTATTTTGTGGGATGCACGCCATGTTATGAAACACGGACACAAGATCTGGCGCGGTCTATGGTGAGAGTCCTTAAATCGATTTCATGCGATTTTGCAATTCTGGGAACCAAGGAGACATGCTGTGGTAATGAAATTAAGAGAATGGGCGAGGTCGGTCTTTTTGAGATACTCTATGAAGAAAATACAAAACTGTTCAACCAAATTAAAATTGGAACACTTTTTACAACATCACCACATTGTTTCAATACATTTAAGAATGAGTATCCACCGTTACAATTTGAAATAGAGCATTATACAGCGATCATCAATAAATTTATCGTTAATGGAAAGATTACATTTCAGAATGACTTTGAGAGGAAAGTTGTTTTCCATGACCCATGTTTTTTAGGGAAACAGAATGAAATTTTTGAAGAACCCCGAGAGATACTGAGAAAGGTTCCTGGTATTACACTTGTTGAATATGAGCGTTCACGAGAAAGAAGTCTTTGTTGTGAGGGTGGTGGAGGAAGGATGTGGGTGGAAAGTGAATCGGATAAGGAAAGGCTTGCCGTTACAAGAGTAAAAGATGCAGCTGGGCTCGGTGTTGATGTCATAGCAACTGCCTGCCCATTTTGTCTTCTTACATTGGAAGATGCGGTCAAAACGACAAACTTGGAAGATACAATAAAAGTGATGGACATTGTTGAAATAGTAGATGAAGCAGTGAAGACAGAGGAGTGATGAGAGAGGAGAAAAGAATCAAAATAGAAAGGAGGGAGGTACAATGAACATTGCAGTGTGCATCAAACGCGTTCCTGAGACTACAGAAGCTGCTGTAAGTATTGATTCCTCTGAGAAGCATATTGTTGAAGAGCAACTCGTATTTGATATCAATGAAGCTGAC
>SOKD01000273.1 GCA_004376305.1 Candidatus Cloacimonadota bacterium
GTTGGAAGAAGGAACTATTATGCATTCCTTTAAATCAAAGATTTTCTTCAACTCCTCTTTCGATATCCCTACACCGTGATCCGTAACCGAAATCAAAGCTGAAGTTGAATCCTTGCGAACCTCGACTCGAATATATTTCCTGTCTTCCGAATACTTCACAGCATTGCTGAGCAGGTTCAGAAGCGCCTGCGAGATTGCATCCTTGTCAATCTTAGGCATCACTAATTCACCTAACAGTTCACTTTCAATTTCGAAGCCGAGATCACGAATATGGAATTTATATGCCTCCAATGAGCTTCGAACAATCTCAATAAGATCGGCTTCTTCTAAGTTGTATTCTTTGACTCCAGTATCCATCCTGGAAAAATCAAGCACATTGTTGATGAGGTGCGTGAGGCGTTCACTTTCTTTCCTGATGATGCTGTAAAATTCCCGTCGCTTTCTCTCATCGGTAACTATTCCCGTATCAAGTGTTTCACCAAACATCCGGATGAGCGCGAGCGGTGTTTTGAGCTCGTGTGATACATTCGAGACAAACTCTGATTTCATACGTGAAACCTCTAACTCGTGGATTACTGCACGTACCGTAACAAAAACTCCAATGAGCATGACGGCAATGATTCCCACGAAAAGCGTCAGATAAAGCCGTCTCTCTCTTCCTACAAGTTGCTCAATCGATTTTCCATCCCGGTCAAACAGGGCCACCTTCCATGTGACAAAGAGTTGAGAGAAGTTTTCAGCTACAAGGTAATTCGACATGGGGCGGTTATGCTGGAGATATAACAAGCTATCTTTTTCGCCAAGAACGCCTACGAACACATCGCTTCCGAGCTCCACGGAAGTCAAAACTTCCGGAAACAAATTTGAAAGGATGTAGTCCTTTTTAATTTGATAACCCAATGCTAACAATTGAGACTGTTGAAATGCTGATGGAAGTCTAAAGTAGCCGAGTTGAAGTGTCGAATTATTTTCTTGAAAAGAAATGTGTTGCGGTTGTAATTCGGAAGATGTTCCGTGCTTGAGATCAGACTCTATTTCAGGGACAATATTTTTATGGATGAGCTCAATAAACCGAATTTGTTCAAGGAGCTTGCTTTCCAGGTTCATCAACTCCTCAGTGTTCCTTTCAGTAGAATTGATACTGATACTTGAAGCTCCAAATCTTCGAATTTCCGCACTGGTAGACTTCAGATAGTAGAGGTATTCACCTCCGGTGATGTCCCACGAATTGTCAATTAATCGTTGATAGAGTTCGAGGATGACATTATATTGTTCTTTAGAAACATTCAAAGCCTTATAGCCATCGGCAATCTGAGAGAGCGCAACTATCGAGGCGGGGATCAATCCTATGGTTATTTCCTCGTTTCCCAACCCCAGGATCTTCTTGTATTCGTTAATTCCTTCTTTATATTTCCCTATTTTAAAATAGCAGCGCCCAATCCGCGACTGAAGCAAAGCGCGCTCCTGAGAAGATGCTGTAGAGACCAGTGCCTTCTTGTAAAGTCCGATTGCATCAACAAAGTCTTTCTTGATAAATTCGGCTTTTTCCGCCATATTAAAATTAGCTGTTGTTTGCGGATTTCTAAAAGATTGAGATTTTCTCCATTTCTTCCATTCAAGTGAAACTGAGGTGGAGATCAAACCTCCATCTGCATTGACCAGGAATAGATGTTTGAAGGCGGGATTTTCTGATTCTATATTACGGATCCACTCTTTCAGTTCAACATTTCTGTCAAGTTTGGGGAATAGTTCGATGAGACTGTTTCGGAGATTCTCTTCAAGTTGAATAACTTCGCTCTCCAACTTGTCACGCACTAAATTAATAGTACCGCCGTACTTTGTTCTGAGGTTTTCTGCATTTTGATTGATTGACTTTAAACCCAGATAGCTGAGGATAGCACTTGGAACCATAATTAAAATAAAAGCAAAAAAGAGAATTTTCTTCGTGGGATTGATATGTTTAAGAAATTCAATAATATACTAATATAATATAATCGAAGAGTAAAAAACAATAGAGAAATTGTAAAAATATGTAAAATTATATTGTAATATGAACCATCCCCCTTATTTCGTTTTATCTTTCTGGTTACTTTTTCGGGATGACGTTCCGCATAAGATAGGTGTCGAACATCGTGTAG
>SOKD01000303.1 GCA_004376305.1 Candidatus Cloacimonadota bacterium
CTTATTAAAGAGGGTGAAATTGAGATTTCAAAGGGAGAAGGTACCAGGAAGAAAATTCTTGCGGTGCTTAAAGAGGGTGATTTTCTTGGCGAAATGGCAGTTATCGATGGAAGCCCACGCTCCGCAACAGCAACTGCACTATCAAAGATACGATTGATAACGCTTAATACGGAGGAATTCAAGAAAGAGATAGAGCAGGATCCTATGATTGGTGCCCTTGTGTTTACGCTTATCAAACGGTTACGCAAGACAAACGAAAAACTCGCCGAGTTCTAATAATAATAAAAGGATTACAATTTTGCAGCAACTTTCCTTGTAATACGTCTTGCTTTCTTGGTTACTCTCTGCAGTAACCCTTCAGCTTCCACCTTGATACACTTCCTGAATTCTGTATCCTTTATATTTCCTAAATTAATTATCACATTTAAATAGGCGCCCTCACATGCCGCAGCTGCCATAATCGCTGCCACACCTGCATCACTGACAGAATTCTGATTCCCGAATTTTTCACCCAGTGAAGCCAGATCGAGAATCTCTTCAGATTTTTTCATAATTTCAAGCGGAATAATCGTTGCATTCTTCGTTGCTTCTTCAAGAGTTGTTTCGCGAACCTTTTTTTCCTCATCTGTTTTTTTCTTCAACCTCATGGCTGCCATGACATTATTGAATGCTTCGCTATCCCTCTCAATGAGTTCCAAAAATTCATCCTTCAGATCCTGAGCCTGCAACGCCAAATGCTTCATCCTCCTGTTATACCTCTTATATTCTTTTTTCCCATACGTGAGGTTTGCCACCATTGACGATAAGGCAGAACCAAGCGCACCAGAGAGTGCAGCCACGCTCCCCCCGCCAGGTGCCGGTGAATCACTTGACAACTCGTCTGAAAATTCGCGGAGATTCATACTTATGAGTTCTTGCTTCTCTGCAATCCTGTAGTCAATGATCTTTTCTTCCTGTTTGAATGGATAGAGATGGTCCATTCCCAGAGACTTTACCGCAATGTTTATCAATTCCGTCTCAGGTACCCCTGCACACTTGCCTTGTTTCTCAAGATAGTATCTTCCCGTTTCCAGCAATGCCTCTTTCGGTATAAGACCAACCAGTTCACTACCTGTTACGCGTAACCCGAGCTTTCGCGCTTCTTTTCTTCCTTCCTCAAACAACTTATAGAGAGGTGTTATCTTGTAGTTTGTCAGGTTCACCGAAACCTGTGCAATTCCATATTCATCGATATACCAGCCCACGGCTTTTATTTCCTTTAGTTTTCCCGGAACCTTTATGCTCTTTCCATTCCCATCACGAATAATTTTCCCTTCTTTGTCCCTCTTCGCTCTCCCTTTTTCCCTTATATTTAATGCAATTTCATGCGCATGTTTTCTCTCTCTTGTATTCAAATTGATGTTGTATGCTATCAAGAATTCCCGTGCTCCAATTATCGTTGCACCGGATTTCTTACTAAATACGGGTTTTCCATAATCAGGTTTCCATTCAGGGTCTTTCAACTTTTCAGCAAGTCCCTCATATTGTCCTGCGCGCACGGTGGCAAGATTTCTTCTCTCTTGTTTCGATGCTGCTTCTTCGTACAAATAAACAGGAATCGACAGTTCTCCCGCTACCCTTTCCGCAACCTCCTGCGCAATCTTGACACAATCCTCCATGGTGACACCGGCAACAGGAATGAATGGGCATACATCCGTTGCGCCCATCCGTGAGTGCGCACCGTGGTGTTTACTCATATCAATAACTTCCGAGGCTTTTTTAATAGCCCTGAAAGCTGCCTCTTTGACTCCTTCGGGTGTTCCCACAAAGGTTACAACGGTTCTGTTCGTTGCTTCACCCGGATCAACATCAAGCAAAGTTACACCTTTTATTTTGGCAATTTCAGACGTTATTATGCTTATTTTTTCCTTATCTCTTCCTTCACTAAAATTCGGAACACATTCAACGATCTTCATCTGCAATCCTCCTTCTTCTACTTCTACGGTATCGATCCTTTCCTTCATATACCATTCTGTTGATAATGTCAAGCAAATTATGCAAAAAACGGCATATTTGCGAATCAAAAACAAAAAAAGGCAAAAAAAACGTCCTTTTTTGCCCAAAATATGATGGATTTCTTCTTATATCAATTAATTTGTATTATCGTAACATAAGACGTTTTGGCTTTCTATGGCAAGGATTTTTCTTTTCTTCTCCCTATTCCTTATTTCCTACTTCCTACTTTTCCTTCTCACGCTTGCTATTGCCTTGTAATGCTCTTTTGCTGTCCTGGAAAAAATGTGGGACCCATCCCCCTTTGCAACATAGTACAGGTAGTCGGTATGTGCCGGATACAACGCTGCAAGAATTGCTGATTTACCGGGGTTTGCAATCGGTCCCGGAGGTAAACCTTTATGAATGTATGTATTGTAAGGTGATTCTATCTTGAGGTCCTTGTAGAGTAACCGCGCTTTGTGTTCCGCAAGTGCATACTGGATTGTCGCATCACATTCAAGCGCCCTGCCCAGCGCAAGCCTTTTATGATAGACCTGTGAAACTATGGGATTTTCTCTCTCGAGCATTACTTCCTCTTCTATCAATGATGCAAGCGTAACAATTTCATATACAGAAAACCCTAACTCTCTGGCTCGCTGTTTCAACGAGTCATCAAAAATATTCCAGAACTCCCCAACCAAGTGATCGATTACATGCTTTTCAGAAGGTCCGGAATTGAATTTATAGGTGTTCGGGAAGAGGAATCCCTCAAAATTCTCTCCTTCTATCCCCCTTTTCCTGGCATATGCCCTGTTACTTGCAAGTGCGATAAATACATCCCTATCAATGTTTAGCTTCTCTGCTGCAAGACCTGCAATTTCATCTATCGTTAATCCCTCAGGAATCATCACCGTGAGCGATTTCGTTTTACCCGCAACCAGTATCCTGAGCGCGCTGCGAGCACCCATCCCTTTTTTGAATACGTACCTTCCTGCTTTTATTCGTTTTTCCTGGCATTTTATTTTCGTGAACAGTACAAATCTTGTCGATGACCCGATAATCTGATGCTCCTCGAGCATCTCTCCAATGCTTTTAGCAGACGCCCCTTCAGAAATGATTAGAATTACCTCTTCGCCGGATGGCTGGCTTTTTTCAATAAGGAAAACACAAAAATTATATGCAATTCCAGCAATTGATACAACAATGAGTAGAAAGATAAGGATTTTGGGGATCTTTTTAGCAATTCTACTCATGCCGTGTTTTTCTCCCCCTTCTTGTAATCAAGGTATGATTGCAGTATTAAAGAAGCAGCAATTTTATCAACCTTTTCCTTATTCCTGCTCGGCTTTTCCCCCTTATCCCTCATCACATGCTCAGCTTCAATTGTAGAGAATCTTTCATCCCACAGTTCTATTGTAACAGTAATTTCCTCTCTTATTTGCTCGACAAATTCTTCGACCTCTTCTTCCCTTTTCCCTCTCTTGCCATCCGTTCTAAGCGGATTACCGACGACAATACACGTAACATCATATTGTGTTAGAAGAGCCTGGAGTACTTTCTTTATATTCTTCCTTTTTACTGTCTCAAGCGGTATGGCAAAAATACCCAATGGATCACTCATGGCAATGCCAATACGTTTTGTTCCATAGTCAATACCAAGAATGCGTTCTTCCTTGTTCATTTTGTAATCGCAATTATACACCGTATATCGTTTCGATCGTTACTATCGTCACTAAAATGTAGTAATTCAGTAATTGGTGATTAGGTAATTTCCTCCAGCCATGTCAGAATATTCGTTTCAATCCTTGGAACGTTTGGATCGTTTGCAACAAATAACTATGAATAAACTACCAATAACAATCAATACACAATTATTCTGAATTGGCGATTAACGCAACCAATCAAACCAATGAAACAGTTTCCGTTTTTTCACTTTGTCCTTTTTTCTTGAAGTCCGAATCCATGAGGAAGCAACTCTCTCAATGAATAGCGATTTATATCCTGTTTGTCAAGTATTATAACAGTAATGTCAGGTGCAAATTCAAAGAGCACCTGTCTGCATGCACCACAGGGGAAAAATGGTATATCATCAGGACCCACGATGGCGATTTTTACGAATTCTGTTTCACCTTCTGAGACCGCTTTGAAGAGTGCAACACGTTCGGCACAGCAACTCAAGCCGTATGAGCTATTTTCAACATTGCTGCCGGTAACTACCTTCCCGTTTTTCGTAAGCAAAGCAGCTCCCACAGAGAGCTTCGAATACGGTGCATGGGCATATTTTCTTGCCCTTCTCGCCCGGTCTATCAATTCTCTATCTGTCATCGGTCCTCTGTCAAAAGAAAAAGAGGGGCAGAATAACCCTGCCCCTTCCTTTTCTCATTTTCTCTCTTTTATCAGCTAATAGGTGAACGTATACGTATATTCATCATCCCATTCACCACCGACACCGTTACCATTTCCATCAAGATACCAGTTGCCGGGTGCTTGCTCTTGAACAGCGGGGCCAATCCAGAGGGTGTAGGTCGTTCCACTCACGGCATTCTCAAGCGAATAGTGGAAACCCCTCTCATCGAGATCAGGGATGATGGAGCCAACGAGATTCTGTTCATTGCCATCATACACCCTGATATTACCCGTATTGAAGGTGGATATCACCATGTAGTCGTTGAACGAGACGATGAGCTCTTCGCTGCCGGGGGTAAAGGACGCGCTTGCAGTTGGCGGATCGCCATCAAATCCCGAAACACCATAATCATCCGTTACGAAATCCCATGTATAATCGGGAATATTTGCTATGTAACCCATATTCTCACCAACAAAACCGAGACATTCGTTCTCATCCCAATCGGCAATATTTGAGCATTCAACAGTAACCGTATACTGCGTAGCCGTATCAAGCTCTGAGCTGGGCTGGATGGTGATAAAACTTTGCGACCTAGTCACAAGGGTGCAGGTAACCGGAGTCCCTGAAGAGGTATATTTCAGGGAGACATTGGCAGTTATCAACGTATTGGTGTCAATATCACCACCGGTAAAATTCACGGTGATAAGCGGTGTAACACTCGTACCATTACTCACAGCCGGGCTGACAGAACTAATTTCTGGATGATCAAAATCAAAGGTATCGACGCCTACACCGGTTAGCAATTTGTAGATATAATCATCGTAGGGTGATCCATCTGCCCACCCATTATTATTCCCATCAAACTGAACGCCTGCTTCGTTCTCAAGATCGCTCGTTAAGGTCACGATGAAGCACGCATCATCACTGAACTCTCCCCTGTAGACCACTTTCTTGAGCTCGGCATAGTAGGTCAAAGTTGCATTTTGAACCGCGCTCCCATTCGTGGTATCCCTGACAACGATGTTTGACATGGTGACGGTGCTTGCGTTCATGAAATCAAGAAAGTAGATTACGATCTCTCCCTGAATGCCCGTCATATCCGGGTCTTGGTCGGTGATGGTGCCGCCCTGCCCGGGGATGAGCGTGCCAACGAATGAAAGGTCCATCTGTTCTGCATCATTGTATCCGCCACGATTAGGGTCAAATGGATTTTCCTTCTTGGAGCAAGAAAACATGAAAACAAGGGATATACTGAGTACTACGAAAAGAATCATTGTCTTTTTAAACATTTTTTAGCCTCCTCTCAATCTTCACGATTAGAAACTCATTGTTGCAGAGATACGCCAGTTGGAAAGATTTGTCAGGTTTGAAAATGCCATGAGGTCAATCTTCAGATTTTCGCTAACACTGTATCCCATGCCATACGTGTAGACCGTTTTGCTTGATGAGATGATATGGTCCTCGGATGAACCAACGCCCTCATCCGGGTTTGGATCGATCGTATACGTTTCGGTACCATCACCATATACGGTATGAGTAACCGCGGCAGAATAGTCAAGGAGGTCCTCATTCGTGGTCTTCTCATAGCGCTTGATCGTATGAATTGCACCAAGTCTGAAATCCAGTGGCTTGAAGACATTGAACTCAACACAGACCGGGAAACTGAACGTCGAGGTGACATCAGTGGTCATTGCCTGTATTTCACTATCATAGGTGGTTGTCTGTGTATAATCATCAGGATCATTTGCCTGGGCATCGCCATCATCAAAGGTGTAGACATACTGCGCATCTGAATCCTCGGTGAGTGTAGAATCAAAGGTTCTCGAAGAGAGACCAACGCCAAATGCAAAGGTAACTCTGTCGGTCAGGTCGTAGATGACCTTTCCCCTCAATCCCATGGTTGCGCCAGAGCCATCTCCGGTGATGACGGTCGACTCAGTACCATTGTTGGTATCAGAGGAGTTATCTGCTGCATTTCTTGTCTCATCAATGGTATAATCTCTTGCAGCCTCGCTCTCTACATCAAAGGAGCGAGTATTGTAGTAGCCATCGAATCTGAGACGGGTGATCTCGTTCCACTCATGGATGTATGAGAGCCAGGCGGTCATCGTATTCCCTTTGACCGGAATGTTCTCATCCGATGTTTCGTCCATTACATAGGTGTCGGTGATACCGGGATCATCAGGGCTTCCGTCCCAATCATCGGTTACATCCCACATATCATGTTCGGTGCCGCTGAACATCCCATACCCGAAGTGTATCCCTGCAGCATTGGTCTCTGAGAGGTATTTCCAGAATGAAAGACCAAACGTGTGCTCAGTCATATCATCATCGGTTGAACCGGTTCCCACGGTACTCTGGGTAAATGTTTGATCACCTGATATAAGGTTGGTTTCCGTTGAGTCGAACGTGAAATTAACGGGATCGCCGGCACCATCATATCCATAGGCATCAAGATTGGTGACATTCTGCTCATAGAAGAGCCCGAAGAGCATACCACCCATATCTCTGCCAAAGCAGAACACAAAGTCCTTGCTGCCATCATCTTGCCAGGCTTCTGCGGTTTCTTCTAAATCGGTCCGACGGTCATAGGTGCCATTGTTGTCCTCATCAACATAGTAGGATTGGACCGTATGGCCAGAACCGAGGAGCGGCGCGTTATTGATCATGTCCCTTAATCCGGTATCCAGGGCTTCCCTATCATTGAATCGGTCAACAACGATGCCCAGATTGCCTACATTAAAGAGCGGTGTCGTTGAACCACCAATGAGAAAGTAATTGGATGTGTAGGGACCAAATTGCTCTTCGCTCTGATTGATAAAGTTGCTCAAGTTCGTATAGAGCCGTGAACCCTCAATGAGCGGCAAGCGAGCTGGATCCGGTAACGGATACGGACCAAGCCATAGGTCGTAGTCGTCCTCAAGCAAGTATGCTGAAGATGCATTTCTGAATGACGTATTCGTAAATGCACTCACAGATATGACGAAAATAAGTAAAAATAGCAATACTATCGGAATTTCCTTTCTAAACATGTAATCCTCCTTTTTCTTCTTCACACGTTCTAACTGCAAATTATCCAATTATTTTTTTTCTTATTCACCTCCTTTCATACTATTCTTTAATTTTACATTATTGGGAATATAGTATAGGGTAATTACGTTCTTTTGTCAAGTATTTTTATCTAAATTATTATGAAGGAGTGGCATGTCTAATACAGGTCTTTTCTTCTATCCTTAAAGAGGTTATTCAGAGAATTGACATTCTTCTGTAATGCTGTTTTTGGATTAATCACAACCGAGGAGACAATTTCTTCTGCTTCACCAGCTCTTGACAGAATTCTCCCTTCAGGTG
>SOKD01000048.1 GCA_004376305.1 Candidatus Cloacimonadota bacterium
ATCATCCATAGAACTGGTGATTCTCGAGTACAACGCAGGTATCATAATGGTTCCCGATAAGCTGTGGTGGAACTATCTTACCGGGCTCTTCATTGCGGATTGTATTGGCCACTGGATGCATCAGGAGTTGGCAATGGCAGGTTTGTACAGCATCCATGAAGGGAATCCCGGAAGCACGGGATTCCCCTATTTTGGTATTGTGAGAGGTGATTCATCGAGCAGAACAATGCCATCACATGTACTGGAGCTGTACAATACTTACTTTGGCGACACTCTCGTTTCATCCTTCTCAACCCACTCAAACGCAGGATACGGTATTGAATGCTGGGCTTCAACACGTTCACGGGATGGTTCATATGTTTTTGTGGTGATCAACAAAACCCTTGACACAACCTATTCAATGACGATGGTCCTTGAGGATTCAATCAATTTCTACCATCTCCACGACATTACCAATAATGCACCCATTGGCGCACCCTTCAATGGGACAACGGGGATCGAAGACAGGGGCACGATGGGAGGAGATAGTATTCAAAACGGCTGGAGCTATCTCACGTACACATTCATTCCCAAGAGTGTTTCTCTATTTGAAGCGTGGCCGGGCGTTGGAAAAAAGGAGATCGTTGTAACACCAGTACGTGATTTCGATTTTCCTTCCATGGTGTACAGGGGAACGAACGTAATGCTCCCTCGGAATTCATATACGCTCTATTCGATTACCGGACGTGTTGTCCAAAGATGGTATGATGCGGAACAACTTAAGGTTCCTTCGTTCGCACGGGGCATTTATTTCATCGGGAACGGTATGGGGGCATATAAAAAGTGTATAATCTTTTGATGCTTGAATGGCAAAACAGCAAAACCGTTTTCAATCCGTCTCAATGGAAACGGGGAAATTCATAGTGCAAATTTTCTTGACTTTCAATAAAAATCCCCGTATAATCATTCGATAATGACTATCCATAACCACCGGATGGTTTTTTTATGAGGAGAGAGGTGCTTTACTGATGTTCATTACCTGTTGGGGCGCGAGAGGCTCAATTCCCATTTCTGGAAAAGAGGTTACAAAGTATGGTGGCGATACTGCATGCCTGGAAGTTCGGACGGAGAACGATGAAGTTATCATCATTGATGCAGGATCCGGTATTCGGGGACTGGGCAATAAGCTGTTAGAAGAGAAGCGAAAAAAATGCAGCATATTATTTACGCATGTCCACTGGGATCACATTATTGGATTTCCATTCTTCAAACCCCTATACTTCAAAGAAAATCACATTCACATTTATGGCTGTCCATTTGTTGGTAGGTCATTCAAGCAATTGATTTCGGAGTCAATGATGTTCCCCTACTTCCCTGTGAAATTTAAGGATATTCAGGAAAAGATGATATATCATGAGATATGCAAAAGACATTTTAGAATTGATTCTGTGGAGGTAACACCAATTTATTTAAGCCATCCAAACCAGGGAATAGGCTATAAACTCACGGAGAACGGAAAAAGCTTTGTATTTCTCACGGATAATGAGCTAACGTATAAACATCCAGGTGGACTGAGTCGCCAGGAGTATGTGGAATTTTGCATGAATGCAGATCTGCTCTTACATGATTCTGAATATACGAAAGAGGAATACAAAATAACAAAAATGTGGGGTCACAGCATATACAATGATGCGCTGCTGCTGGCTCTTGACGCAAAGGTCAAGCAGTTTGGGTTATTTCATCACAACCAGAACAGAAGTGATAAAGCGCTCAATGACATTGTCAGAGATTGTCGTGAAAGAATTAAGAGAAGTAATGCACGTCTGAAGTGTTTTGCGGTTGCGCAAGGCATGAAAATTTCCATTATTTAAGTATATTTGATAGCCATGAATCAAGAGAAAAGCAATAATTCCAACCAGGAGTTATTGGATACATACGATAAACTTTTTGAACATCTTTCGCAGGCTCCCCGGTCAAGGGTGATTATCATTCGGTTGGCAGATGTGTGTCTGAAACTGGGACGCAAGAAAGAAGCTCTCGGTTTTTACAAACGGGCAATTAATTTTGGATTTCCTGCAGAGGAGCTCGAGCAAAATCTCAAAGCTTCATTTTCAGAGAAAGAATTGGAATCAATTGTATTTCCTGCAAAGGTTGAACC
>SOKD01000312.1 GCA_004376305.1 Candidatus Cloacimonadota bacterium
CGGCCCATTGCGACTCGCATACAATCCCGTTCTTGACCAAATTGGAATAGGCCATTATTACAATAAGGCGCTCGTCAACGTCGTTCCTGAAACCGGTGCATTCATCAGCAGAAATGACTATAGTTCCTACGGAGCGCTTATTCAGGTTCAATTTGATGAGAATGGTGACCCTATCGTTTTGACTATGGGAGATGCTTCAAATGTCAGCCATATCCACAGAGCTGCCGATACAATAGCATTACCGGGAAGCCCTTCATTCTTCGATTACAATCCAATCGCCATGAAGGCTGTAGTGACCATACCGGGACCTGATTACGCATCGGTTATTGACTGGGCACCAACGGGCATTGAAGAAATCGAAGCAGATGTAAAAGCAACCTCAACCGGAATACAGCTTACCTTTACACTTCACTCAGATATTCACATTGCAATTAACTGGATCATCGAGAGACAAGAAGAACAGAAAAAAAGAATGATACTCACATCAGAATCCGGAGAGGAAAACATGTATCTCGATAGTGATATTGAGGACGGGAAACAATACACATATTGGATTACCGCCCTACTCGATAATGGTGACACAAAAGAGGTTGGACCATTTGTGGTAACATTCTCCCCCTTTTCTACCATTACCATCTCACTTTCAAATCTCTTTCCACACCCGATCCAGAATCTTCTATCGTTCTCCGTAACCTCATCACATACGAGTTCAGCAACAATACGCCTTCACAGCATCTCTGGAAGCCAGGTACAGCAGCTGTGGAATGGAAAACTTCATCGCGGAGTCAACAATTTTTCGTTCAATACGGACGCCATGAATCTTTCATCTGGCACCTTCTTCCTGCGTATTACATCAAGGAAGCAATCCGTTGTGAAAAAAATAATCATACTCAGATAGATAGGATTCCCCCCGTTTTATTCGATTAAACCGTTACCTCGTTCCAATCGCAGGTAACCCAGGATTGAACCCCTGCATTCAGCCTTTTGTCAATCTCAGACAGACATCCCATTTGAATCATTCTCTCACCGGTAGCAAGTGGAAAAAAGATGACTCAAAAACAAAGAATAGGACATTTCTATTTTGCCTTGACAATATGAAAATATTCCCTTGACTTAAAATCTTCATTATGATAGTATCCGCTTTGCTCTTTTGAATGAACGTACAAGGGGGAATGTGATGGCAAGATACACAATAGCTTTGCTTCCTGGAGATGGGATTGGCAAAGAGGTCGTTGAAGCAGCATTGATGGTTCTTGAAAAAACAAAATTGGATGTAGAATATATAGAAGCTCAAATTGGATGGGAGTTCTGGAAAACTGAAGGTAATCCCCTCCCTGATAGAACCATAAGAATATTAAAAAACACTGCCTGCGCACTCTTTGGTGCAATCACATCAAAACCAAAAGAGGAGGCAATGAACGAGCTTGCACCGAAATTAAGAGAAAAAGGGTTCGTTTACTATAGCCCCATTGTTCGATTGCGCCAGGAGTTCAACCTTCATACAAATATGAGACCCTGTAAAGCATACAAAGGGAATCCACTTAATTTCCGTGACGATATTGATCTTGTTATTTTCAGGGAGAACACCGAGGGTCTCTATTGTGGAGTTGAATACCACCCTGTCCCGGAAGATTTCAGGAAAGTCATTAATAAACACAGGAAGATGAATAAATTCAAGATTGTGCCGAATGTGGAAATGGCGGTCTCTCTCAGGATATTTACGCGAAAAGGATGCCAGCGCATACTGAAATCTGCATTTGATTTTGCCCGAAAGCACAAAAGGAAATCGGTGACACTGATTGAAAAACCAAACGTAATTCGAGAGACAAGCGGAATGATGGTCAATGAAGCGCGAAAAATGAGGAATCAGTATCCTGAAATTGATTTCTATGAAACAAATGTTGATGCTATGGCAATGTGGCTGGTGAAGAACCCCCAGAAATATGACATTCTCGTTGCTTCGAATATGTTCGGAGATATTATTTCAGACCTCGCAGCACAATTGATCGGGGGACTTGGTTTTGCATACAGCGGAAATATTGGTAATGATTACGCCCTTTTTGAACCGACACATGGTTCTGCTCCAAAGTACGTCGGCATGCATAAGGTTAATCCCATTGCAATGATACTTGCGGCAAGGCTTATGTTAGAATGGCTCGGAGAAGAAGAGAAAGCAGCAAAAATCGAAAAGGCTGTCTCAGAGGTCATTGCTGAAGGAAAAGTAAGAACATACGACTTTGGCGGAAACAATAAAACACTTGATGTGGCGAAAGCAGTAGCAGATAGAATAGAATAATATTGAATATACAAACAACTAAAAGCTAAGAGTAAAACGGTACACGTATAAACCGCAGTGAATCACTTCATTGCCAATACATGGTTCAGGACAGACACTATTTCTTTTCATTGGCAGAGCAGGTAAGTAAACGTGCACCAACAGCAGAATGACCTGAGTAAATTCGAGAAGTAATTTACTCATTTATATATTGAAATGTGTCACCATTATTCACAATGAGCATGGTGATCATTTTTTATTTTTTCGCATACAATGCAAAAACTGTTATTTTTACAATTATTGCTTCTGCTCTCTCCTGATCTCTCATTCGGATCATTCGAAAGAACTCCGAACCTGCTGTCGCATCCAGTGTTTGGCGTCTACAGTTTCTTACCATCAAATTTCATAGACTCCCGTCAGTATATTTTCACAACCTCTGGGTCAAGGCTTTACTCGATGTCAGAATGCAATGACGCGAATATCAGTTTGCTAACTACCTTTCCCTGTGCTTCCTTTGGAATCGATGCATCTTTCTTCGGCTCAGAACTGTATAATGAAACGGTCCTTGGGCTATCAGTGCTCAAAGGTTCCACAGTGCTTGTTGGCATGAAACTCAAAATCATGAAACTTGGCATTCAAAACTATGGCACTCGATTCTATGCAAGTGATGACTTAATCTTCATTTCCCGGTATGCACCTTTCTATACGCAATGTGTCTACAGCAATGCGCTCTCCTACGGTTATACATACTCCGAGGAAAAACCTGTAGGTTCTTTCTCCTCTCTTTTAAAAGTTTATCTCGCCGATTGGACCTCGTTCAACATACAAATAACGTACGGTGAATTGACGGGCACTGAGTTTGAAATCGGCAATGGGCTGAAATTATCTGATCTATTCTCATGCGGCGGAGGTTTTAATATCCAGACACATGCGATTACAGCAACCATTCTTGCAAATCTCAAATGGCTCGATTTAACATATGCAGTTATGCTCCATCCGGAATTAGGGCTTACGCACCGCGGAGGACTCATTATCTCAAAACTCAAAAATCAAAACAACAGTAAGGAAACAAATGATGGCAATGATTTTCGCGCGCCGAAAAAAAAGGACTAAAAATGTATTTATCGTTAACATGCTCCTTATCACGTCTTATGTGTTACTTGCCTTTTTGGCTTTGTTAGCTGAAGAGGATTTTACCCTTGATACCGATATTTCCCTCTCCTCAGAAGTTATGGAAACACTCGAAAAACTAAAGGAAAAGCCGCTCGATATCAACAGCGCAACCTTTAATGAATTGCTGCAAATTCCATACATTACTCCGGTACTTGCGTTCCGTATTGAGAATTACAGGAAAAAGAATGGTGTGTTCAATTCCTCTGATGACCTCCTCATGATAGCAGGCTTCAATGAACCTCTTCTTGCAAACATTTCGCCATTCATTACCGTAAAGAAAAAACGCATCCTACTAAAACGCGGAGCATTGAACTGGAAGACCACATGGAGCAATGTATATCCTACTGAAGAGGGCTATCTGGGAAATTCATCCAAACTCTCAAACAAAATCCGTTACAGCAACGAACCTTTTGAAGCGGGACTTGGAGCATATAAAGATGCATACGAGAGAAGCTACTTTGATTTCCTTACCTTCTACACCCTTGCTCGCATGGAAGGATTGAGCATCATTGCCGGTGATTACGGAATCGATATTGGCGAACGTTTAATACTCGGTTATCCAGGTTTTATCTTCAAAAGCAGTGGAATTATTAAAAGCAAAGAAGCCATTCTGGTCCCCTATCGATCTGGGTTTGAGGATTTCTCTCTGAGAGGATGCGCCTTACAAAAAGATTGGAAGATGCTCCGCGGAGGTGCTTTCTTCTCCTGCAAGAAACTCGACGCAACTGTTGACGACAGCATTGTAAAAAGAGCTCTCTACGACTGCGAATATCACAGAACAGAAACAACGAGTGAAAAGAAAGACAGGTTAGAGGAGCGCCTGATAGGCGGATTTTTCGGAACCGGAGGTGATCGGTTCCGCTTGACCATAACTTCTCTCGCCGCAGAATACGATAAACCCGTTGAACCTGATTCCGTACATTACTATCGTTTTCGTGGAAAGGGATATGGACTGACCGGCCTTCATGCATTCTTCGGGAGAGAACAGATTTCCTGCTGGTCAGAAATTGCGTATTCACCTACCACAAAAGGAACAGGGACAATTATCGGCATGTCCTGCAAACCACAAAAAACAACGGTATCCATTCTCTACCGAAATTACTCTGAGAAGTTCTACAGTCCAAGAGCATTTGCTTTCAGTGAGAGTGAGGTAAGGAACGAGGAAGGCTTCTACTCGTACATTGCAAGCAGGCTGCCCCATGGTTTTAACTTCAAAGCATACATTGATATCTTCTCAAGACCGCATCCAACATACTTCAATCAACTATCAACAAAGGGAACCGCGGTATTTGCATCCTGTGAAAAGAAAATTCTGAAGACTACCATTTACATGCGATACAAAGGGAGAGAAAAAAATAGCTATCAATGGGAAAATATGAACGTACGGTATGAGCGACACAATATCCGCTTTTCCCTGAAAACTGCAATAAGCAAAATGAACCGCTTCACAATTCTATGGGAGGGCTTGATCTTTTCTGTACCTGATGCATCTTTGCAGGAGAAGGGTAATCTCCTCTCGCTCTCTTTTCGTTCATCCCCTTTAGAAAATACTTCGTTCGAAACAGGATTCGTTTTCTTTTCGACTGAATCATACAATTCACGAATCTATCTTTTCATTAATGATATCCCTGGATTTATGTATACAAGACCTTTCTATGACAATGGCACTGATTTCTACATTCTTTTCAAGGCAAAAGCCATAAACAATATTCGTCTTTACTGCAAATTGGAAATTGAACACAAAGAAGGTGAAAGTGAAAGAACGTATAAAGTTGGTCTTGAGTGGAGATAATATTTTTCATACTATTATTAGTTTCATAAGAAGCATTTTTTCACGGGGTATATTTTTCTTGACATTCGTCAAATTCACAATTACCTAATAGCTATGGCAGAGCAAAAATTCAAAGAAGGGATGAATGCTATCGTAACGTTACCCCTGCCTGTTTTTAAGCGCTACATCTACAGCATTCCCCTTGATCTCGCTCCCCATATAAAAATCGGAATTCCCGTATTTGTTCCTTTTGGCAAGAGAAATGTAACGGGATACATTACCGGGCTCTGCAGAGAAACTCCGGAAGGTGTAAAAGCAATCAAGGAAATCATTGACATTCAACCTTTCTTCTCTCCGCAGCTGCTTGAAGTTTTTTCCTGGATATCAAACTACTACCTTACCCCTCCCGGGTTGGTTATAAAGGCTTCTGTTCCTCCACGGCTTTCCATAAAAGAAACCGTGCTTGTCTTTGCAAGGGAAGATTCTCCGAAAAAAATACTGAACAACAGTCAAGCTCTTTCCCTCTATCAGAAATTATTGAAAAGACCCTTATCCAGGAACTACATCAGATGGAAATACTCTTCTTTTCTGGATGCTTACAATCTTCTTCTCAGAACCGGGCTCATCTATGAGAAAATAAAGAAAACGCTTCCCTCCGGTGGCGCAATGAAAGATGGTGTTACGTTAACCATTCCATTCGAGGTAAGTTTATTCAAGAGGCTTTCAGGAAAAGCACCAAAACAGGCGGAAATTTATGCATACCTTTCAAAAATTCCAAACGGTGTAAGGAAACAAACCCTGTACGCATCGGTAAAAAAAGCATATACTGCAGTAAGAGCTCTTGAGAAAAAAGGCATTCTTACATTTTTCACAATCCCCTTTGAACAGAAGATTCCCTGCCTCTCTGTCAAAAAGAAAAAAAAACCAAGACTCACGCAAGCTCAGAAAAAAGGAATGGATAAAATCAGGAACGCACTGGAACAAAGGCGATACGAAACATTTCTTCTCTTTGGTGTTACCGGAAGTGGAAAAACCGAGATATACCTTCGTACGGCAGAAGAGATATTGAAGATGGGAAAAGGGGTTATTATTCTCGTCTCTGAAGTCTCCCTCACCGCCCAAACGGTAGAGGTTTTCAAAGCACGTTTTGGGGATTCTGTCGTTTTATATCACAGCAGACTGTCTGATAGGGAACGAATAGAAATCTGGAGAGGGATACGAGAAGGAAAATATCCGGTTATCATTGGAGCACGATTTGCTATTTTTGCACCTCTTCCCAATCTTGGTGCGATTATCATTGACGAAGAACATGAAAGCACCTACAAACAAAAAGGGAAAGAGCCATTCTACTCAGCACGAGATACAGCTGTTTTACGGGCAAGGCTTGAAAAAGCAGTTTGTATTCTTGGAAGTGCTACCCCCTCTGTTGAATCCTTCCACAACGCGCAGAAAGGTAAATACACACTCATAGAATTGCCGGAACGCATCGATGAAAGAAAACTCCCATCCGTTAAGATAGTGGATATGAGAAAGGAAAAAGATTATCTTTTCTCCCGTTCATTAAAAGAAAAAATAAAAGACCGAATTACAAAGAGAGAACAAATAATTCTCTTCATCAATAGAAGGGGTTTTTCAAATTTCCTCGTATGCAGGGACTGTGGACTTTCACCGCGCTGTCCCTTCTGCGATGTAACGCTTACATACCACAGGAAGGATTTACTGCTGAAGTGCCACCACTGTGGACATGAAGAAAGAGCCCCCCGTTCCTGCCCGGCATGTAAAGGTACACGGTTTTTTTACGCTGGAATGGGAACGCAGAGAATTGAGCGATACCTTGAAAAGGAATTTACTGAGCTGCATGTAGTGAGAATGGATATTGACAGTACGAAGAGGAAATGGGCTCACATGGAGCTTTTTTTTAAATTCAGAGAGGGCGAATCTGACCTTCTCCTCGGAACACAGATGGTCGCAAAAGGATTTGACCTCCCCAAGGTAACACTCGTTGGTGTCATATCCGCAGATACGACGTTGAATTTCCCTGACTTTAGAGCACAGGAACGAACCTTCCAACTCCTCACTCAGGTCGCAGGACGCACAGGAAGAGGGACACTTGGGGGTGAGGTCATTATTCAGACCTATGCCCCTGAACACTATGCCATACAGGAATCGAAACTTCACAATTATGAAGGGTTCTACAGGAAAGAGATCGAGATACGGAAAGAGTTAAACTACCCGCCATTCTCAAGGCTCGCTCGAATAATCCTTTTAGCATCAGAGGAACAGCAGGTTCATACCTCAGCAGATAACCTGACTCATCTCATCAAAGAGTTGATCAAGAAAAAAGGCTATAAAATCGATGTCCTGGGACCGCTTCCCTGCCCACTTACCCGACTGAAAGGAAAGTATCGTTACCACATCCTCCTTA
>SOKD01000120.1 GCA_004376305.1 Candidatus Cloacimonadota bacterium
CAATCAAGATACGAACTGGCATGAATCCCTCCTCTTAATTAATCTCAATTAGTTTCTCACTGTCCAGTAAAATTACATCAGAATTTTCCACTTTGCAAACACCGATGAGAAACGATGTCTCTGCATCCTGCGAAAAAATTGAACTTATTGATTCCGATCCCCTTGTATCGACAGCATAGATTCCCTGAATTTTATCGACAAGCAATCCATAATTCACCTTTTTTGATATTACAATTATAATTTGTTTACCTTTTTCATCACCGTGTATATTAAGCCTCTCTCTGAGGCTGATTATCGGAATTATTT
The DNA here is from genome assembly GCA_004376305.1 of Candidatus Cloacimonadota bacterium. Taxonomy (GTDB): domain Bacteria; phylum Hydrothermota; class E44-bin80; order E44-bin80; family E44-bin80; genus SOKD01. The sequence continues at coordinate 307 of SOKD01000120.1, forward strand.
CTCCTCTCAAATTACCCAGTCCCTTAACAAAACGGTGAGCACCCGGCAATCTCGTTGTTGGAAGCAAATCCGTGATCTCTTTTATCTTATGTAACTCAATACCAAAATTTCTTGACGCAAGCATAAAAACGAGTAATCTGCTTTTATCCGTATCCTGCCCGTTCTGTAGAATCTTATCCATCATCCATTCTTGCCATCAGTAACCAATTTTAACAATGAAGGATAGCAAACTATACGAAAATTGTCAAGGAAAAAGCGCCCAGAACCTACGGACATCCCGCATCAGTTTCCATGCATTATCCCTACATCAGCAGGTACAAGTTTCCTCCAATTTGGAAAAGAGGGTTCTTTGGGCGTACTGGAATAGACAAGCAGAAACTCGCCATCCCCCCCCCAATCGGAAAAGATAAACTTATAACCTCCATATGAGAAGTACTCCCATATCTCATATGGCTTGTAATCAGTTTCAAAATGATACCTATCTTCAGAATCAGGGCTGCCGTACTTTATATAAATTCTTCCCCGATCAGTGTCGAATCCTTTCTTGAAAGGCGTGGAAAATCTATCTTCTACATACAAAACCCTGCTCATGAACTCAACCAGTGCCTCATTCTCTACCGTTGCAGGATTAGGATCCCGTCTTCCCCAGAATCGCCTGAGGAATTCAACCTTTCCTGTATCTGATAACGCAGTGAATTCCTTCAATTCACTTGATGATGCAATATATGCTATCTTGTTATAAAATTTCTTTTCTTCCTCGGTAAAAAAAGAGATCACAACAGCAGTAACCGGTTTTTTCTTTATGATAGTAAACCGTTTCTCACTATAGGAAGATACATCCCCATCCTTTACTTCAATCTTCAGCACATATTCACCAGGTTTAAAAGCAATAACATTCAGGGCACCAATATCAATTCCAATTGTTCCTTTTTCTCCTTTATGTTTCTCTTTAGGACTCAATTTGTTGAGGATCTTTCCCTGTTCATCAAATATCGAGAAATATATTTCATAGGGTTTATCATTTGCATACAAATTATACACCTCAAAATAATAATACATTGTTGTTCTCTGATAACCAAATATTCCAGAAGGATTGGGAATTATTCTCAACCCATTCTTCGAGAACCTTCCTTCGGTACTATCACTCTCTATGGACGTGGCAAACTTGATATCACTGATTGTAAGTTCCTTAGGCAGCGAATCAATACTGAATATCTCACTTTTTGTCATTCTTTTTCCTGTATTAACATCAATAACATTCATCGACATCCGGTAATGCCCCGCTTTGAAATACATACGAAACTCCTCAAGTGCAACAAGGTCTCTTTCTTTCGCTTCTTTCATGCTCGGTATAATACTCCTTCGATCAAGCGTATCAAAAAGTACTTCATCCGTATCAAGGTTTTCAAACGAAATAATCACCCGAAATGGTGCCACAAGCGTATCATGTTCATCCTGGTACGAAAGCGCATCGTGCGGAATCTCGAAGGGTATCTCAACTTCACTGATCCCATGACTACAGTAAAACCTTGTTATATCAAAAACAAACGTTTCTTCTCCTGCAAGCAATGATACTATTATGAGAGCAAAAAGGAGTAAGCAAGTAAATTTCATCATCGTTCCTTTATTTGAGTGTAATCTCCTGTCATGCTTAAATCAGCAAAAATAAACTTCCGACCTAAATTGTAGTAAAACCATATCTCATAGGGAGGAACCTCTGTTTCGAAAGGGTGGTATTCAATTTCATCAGGTTTTCCGTAAATGATGTAAACTTTCCCTCTGTCGGTTCTCCATCCCGATTGAAAACTGCGAAAATGCTCATCCGCATAGTCAACCCTCCTGAAATACTCATCTGATGTTTCATTTTCAGGGGTCTGGGGTATGGGATCTTTCTTTGACCAGAATTCATTCCAGACCTTTTCCCTGTCTTCGCCAGATGACTCTTTGAGTTCTTTCGCTTCTTTGTTATTTGTAATATAGAGCATCTGCTCTACTCTCGTTGCATAGAGGTTTGAAGAGAAAAATGGATACGTAATAGAAATCTGTTTGCTATTTCGTGCAACAATCCGTGCATCTTCTGAAATCTCAACCAAAATCGTATAGGAACCTTCGTTGAACTTTTTCATTGGAAAAGAAACAAGTTGCCACGTTACAACAGAATCCTGACTGAAATATCTGCTGCTATTGTCAATTCTTGTATCATTTTCATCAATCACATAGTAGCTTAACAGCAAACTGTCACTTTTAATGGAATCCGTAACGATCTGTATCAGTGAATAAATGGTCCCATACTTCACAAATAAATTATTGGAAAGAATCCACCCTTTTTCCTTTCTGTTTATATCAAGGAGAAAAGCAGGTTTGCTTATCCAGAACTCCCAATTCATAAAATCGGGTACTTCAATTTTTACTTTATGTTCGCCTTTTCTTTTAGTTCCAACATCTTTGACCCTTATATGCATATCATACTTCCCGGACGAGGATGGAATTGACAGGGTCCAACTTATCCCCTCATTATTTGAGTTCGTCTTATCAAAGTCATCAAGGACTATTTCCTTCCGCCAGATCTCACCGCCTTTTTGTTTCTTTCTCTTGTACAGTATTGCAGAGATGTCAACTTCCGCCCGGTAAACACTATCAGAAATGGCGAAATGCAATTGGTTGTATGCCACAAAAATGGTTATCTGGATATCCGCTTTTTGGCGGTTTGCTGCAAAGATAGTAAAATCACTGCTAAATATTAGTTCCTGAGCCTGCAAAAAGGATGCACCACATAAGATGATTGTGCATGCAAAGAGAAACTGCTTTTGCAACCTGCTACTTGAATTCACATTTCTCTCCAGGCTTTAGTGCAATCACAGTGGTAGATTCCCTACTTCCTCCTCATGGTCCCCTCTCTCCGATGATTGAGCAATTCAAGCTTATTTCTTTCCTTCCAGTGCATTGATAATTGGCTTAAACAAATCGATCGGTATTGGAAAGAGTGTTGTGGAATTGTTCTCAGTTGCAATATCTGATAATGTCTGGAGATAACGAAGCGTGACTGAAATCGGCTCTTTTTGCAGCACGTGTGCTGCTGCTGCCAGTTTCTCTGATGCCTGAAGTTCTCCTTCTGCATGAATAATCTTTGCCCTCCTGTCTCTCTCAGCTTCTGCTTGCCGGGCAATTGCTCGCTGCATCTCTGTCGGAAGGTCAATATGCTTAACCTCAACCGTTGAGACCTTGATACCCCATGGGTCTGTCGCTTTGTCAATGATTTGCTGCAACCTCAGGTTGATCTTTTCACGCTTTGTGAGAAGATCATCGAGTTCGTACGCTCCGCAAGGTCGTTTGAGCAATTTGCGACGTTGCATAGAGGTAATCCTGTACTTCAACGATAGCTTTTGATGCATCCATTACCCTGAAGTATACAACAGCATTGACTTTGATGGATATATTGTCTTTGGTAATCACATCCTGTGATGGAACATCCAGCGTTATTACCCTCAAGCTTACCCGAACCATGCGGTCAACAATCGGGACAATGATGATCAACCCGGGACCTCTTATACCAGCAAGCCTTCCAAGTCTGAACACCCCCCCTCTTTCGTCCTCCTGCAGAATCTTCACTGCACTTGCACTCAGAATCAGGACAAAGAACCCTACAACAAAAAATGCCATATTTGCGCATGACATAACGACTCCTTTCTTTTAATTATCTAATAGATCATTTTTCAGTAAATTATAACCATTTTAGTGGTAATTGTCAAGAGAAAAGAATAAGGAAACTGGCTGACTCATTGAATTATCTTGACATTGCGAAAAATTTCGCTATACTCAAACAGATGAATAATTGAAAGCAAATACGAAAGCAAAAGATAGAGGAGGAAATGTATGAAATGTTCCAACTGTGGCGAAGACATGGCATGTTATACCATAGTAAGCAAGAATGCAAGTATATCATACGATATTTGCAAAACATGCGGGAGCCTCTGGCTTGATGGTGGAGAACTCGATGCAATGGCTTATCAAATAGATGGCAGCATAGAGTATTCTTCAAAAACACAGGCGGAGGTTACCAGCACTGAAAAGATGAAGTGTCCGCAATGTGAAGAGAGCGAATTGGCAAAGGTGTTCTTTCTCGGATGCAGCGATATTCTCCTGGATCGATGCACTCAATGCGGGGGTTTCTGGCTTGATGGTGGAGAGCTCGATTTGATTAACAAGGAGTTGCAGGAAATCCTGCCGATAAAAGGTAAGGGATTCTCCGAGTTTTTGAACAATATCCACATTCCATACTGGTATAAACGAATTAAAAAGAAAACCGATAAAGCTGATTCCAAGATGGATGTTCCTCCTCTCAAAGATGCGCAATTAAAAGAGGAAACATCATATGCATGCCCGGTTTGTCATTCCGGGTTGAATGTGTACTCATTTTATGGAACCGATATTGAAGGATGTCCGAAGTGCGCAGGTATCTGGCTTGATCAGGATGAACTCAGGCAACTGAAAGACAAGGCTGAAAAGCACACATGGGGGACATTGCGGTGGCTGGATAGTGAAATTGAAGCAATAGAGCAGGCAACCGGTTTGCAATCACATCGTATGTGCCCGAAATGTGAAACAAAAAAGCTCATATCTATCTCTTTTGCCGATTCCCCTGTTATCATTGATTGGTGTCCATCATGCCATGGTATATGGTTGGACAGGAGTGAATTCGGCGAAATTGTTGATTATCTGAAAGACAAACTCAACCGTATGAGTTCACACATAATGAAGCAAAAAGTTGCCGAGGAGATCAAAGAAATCTGGGGTGGTCCTGAAAGCAATCTTTCTGAGATCCTTGATGCTAAAGCGTCTGTTGCTGCGCTCGTTAATACGAAAATTTTTGAACATCCCAAACTGGCGCAACTTTTGATTACTTTCACCAAGCAGCTTCAGGCAGCAGGTCTTTAGCAAACTATTTCTTCTTCATCGTTTGCATGATTGTTTCCAATATTTCCTTTGCCTCGCGTATTTTGACTTTGTGGCCGATCTTCTGGGCTTTGCAAAAGGCTTTATCTGCGTATTTCTTTGCCAACAACAGGAGCGCCCTTCTCTTTTCTTCCCGATATTTCAGATAATGTGCAGTGGCTAATTTTGTATAAGAACTTGGCAAATACGCTCCAAGGTTAAGTTTGATCTTTATCTTTAAAGAATCCTTTAGAATCTTTATTGCTTTATCATATTTTTTTTGAACAATATAAACCTCACCAAGGTTTGTTTGACACATCGACACCACATCCCTGGCGCCCGTCTTCTCACAGATAATAATCGTTTCTTTCCATGAAGAAATCGCTTTGCTAAATTTCCTTCTTCCGCAGTAAACGAGTCCGAAATTTAAGTATACAGCAGCAATCCCTGCTAGATCACCAATCTTCCTTCTAATCCTTAATGATCTTCCGTAACTCTTTTCTGCTTTTTCATATAACTTCAATTCAGAATAAACAAGTCCAAGATTATTCAGACAAACAGATTCACCGTAAAGAAAGTTAAACTTTTTGAAAACAGAGAGTGCTTTGCGTAAATACTTCAAGGCTTCATCATACTTTCCCATGATCCAGTATGTATGACCAATAGTATTCACCGAATTAGCAATTGGAATTTCATCTCCGAGTTCCTTTTTCAATTGTAAAGCATTATTATGGCATTTCAATGCCTCCCCATATCGTCCCTGAATTCGATGAACACATCCAATAGTCTCCCAGCAGAGAGCAAGGTTTCCCCGATCTTTTTGGTTTTCAAAGATCGCACGTGCATGCTTCAAATGCTCCAATGACCGTTTGTAAGATGCCATTAAATAAAACACTCTGCCAAGACGGCTGCAGGCAATCCCCTCATAGGTACTCTCAGAAAAACCTTTTGCCAGCCGTAGCATTATTGTAAAGCTCTTTTCAGCTTCCTTAAATCTTCCTAAAAAAAGAAGAATATTTCCCTTCTTGATATGAATATCCATTACAATGACCGGTAATTTCTTTATATCCAAAAGGCTTTTCTTCTTGTTCATTTATTCTTTTGCACAAAAGTTACGATTTTACATACCATCAGATCAGTACAGTGTCAATAAAAATCCCGTTGACAATGACAAACCATTTGTTATAATGAACAAAAGCTTTACGGGATGATGTATATCAAACCAAAACGGAAAGAACTGCTCAGAGCAACGAATGAATCACTGCAGGTTCTTGAGCAATAATCTTATAATCAACAAAGAAATTGCCGGAAGATTCTCACACACGATTCATGAAGGAGGATACGAATGTCTACAATGAAACTGTTTGTATTGATTGCTTTATTGCTGTTTACTGGATGTAAACTGGACAGGATTCCCCCGTCAGTTATCCAAACAGATCCTCGGGATGGATCGATGGATGTTTTTCCAACACTATCGGAAATTTCAGTAACATTCTCCGAACCGATGAAGGATAAAAACTGGTCGTGGTGCTACGAAGAGAAGAAACACTTCCCTGAAACAATGGGGGAAGCATATTACACGGACAACAACACGCGGTGTGTCCTACCCGTAAAATTGCAACCAAATACTGAATATATCATTTGGATCAATCTTAACAAGTTCAATAACTTTCGTGACAGGAGCGGCAATCCGGTTAAACCATACAAATTCATGTTCAGCACCACCGATGATACGTACAGGAATTAATAAGTCTTCCTTCCCCATCTTTCCCGTTTTTTACTTGACTTGATACTGTTTTTGCGTTATAAAATTGCTATCAAAAATGAACTCGAAGGAAATTTCGCCAAAAAGGAGAATAAAGGAGTAATATGAAGCGAATAGAAACGCGCATAGATATCAAGAGCAAACAATTTCAGGAGAGAAGGAAATACAACCTGAAACTGCTCGATGAATTTAAGAAACGATATGAGGAAATACGTGCGGGAGGATCGGAACGGGCGCGAAAGAAACATCTGGAGAGAGGGAAAATCCTTGTTCGGAACAGAATCGAGCTCCTCCTTGATAAAAATACCCCTTTTCTTGAATTAAGTTCACTTGCAGCAATCGATATGTATGATAATCAAGCTCCCTCTGCTGGTGTCATTACCGGAATTGGAAGGGTAAGTGGACATGAGGTGATGATCGTTGCCAATGATGCAACCGTAAAAGGGGGAACCTATTTTCCGGTAACCATAAAGAAACACATACGTGCACAGGAAATTGCCATAAAAAATCACCTTCCCTGTATTTATCTTGTTGATTCAGGGGGGATTTTCCTCCCTTATCAATCAGAGACATTTCCTGACAGGGACCATTTCGGAAGAATATTTTACAATCAAGCGCGTAT
>SOKD01000079.1 GCA_004376305.1 Candidatus Cloacimonadota bacterium
GAACGAATGAAGATTCTTAAAATGCTTGAAGAAAGAAAAATAAACTCAGACGAAGCTGCAAAACTGCTTGAAGCGGTTGGAAAAGGAAAAGGTGATGATCTTTCCTCCAGAATTGTAGAAAGTGTTGTAGATGGCGTATCCAGCATTGTAGGTGCAATACCAGGAACGCTCAATAATGCTTTTTCAATTACCGTGACTGAGGAAAAAGAAATGAAGGTTAAAAAAGGCGATTGTTTTTCACTCAAATCAGTTGGCTCGGCAATAACCTTTGATACTGTTGATGGTGATACAATGATCATTAAGCCAAGTTCAGGTATTGTAAGGACAAAGAAGGAAAATGCAACAATTGGCTCAAAAATTGTCGGCGGTACCATGGACGTTATTTACCCTGAAAGCCTTGCGCTTTCCATCAAAGATGCTGGCGGTACCATTGAGGGCAAAGGAGGCGCAACCCTCTCACTGAAGCAGGTTGGCGGCTCAACTCGATTATCGTTTGATAAAATTGATGATGTTACTATTGATTCAAAAGGCGGCTCACTTACTCTGTATCTCGGCGATTGCGATGTATCCTTTGATATTTCAGCTCCCCACGGAGAAATAACCTTTGATGTTTCCGCTGAGTTTTCTGAGAAAAGCAATGATTGCGTAAAGGGCACAATAAAAAACGGCAAGGGTACACTCGTTATTCGTTCATTTTCCGGAGATGTATCTGTGCTTCCTCTTAAAAGAAAGGAGAAAAAATGAACTTTAGAATCTGGTTTGCTCTCGCATTGATCGTACTCGGGGTACTTTTCTGGCTTGGAAAATTTGGGATAATCGATTTTTACTGGGACAGGGACTGGCCTGTTATTCTGATTGCCATTGGAGTTTTTTCATTCGTAAATATAATGGTGAAAAAATCAAAAAGAGGACGGAAATCTAAAAAAACCGCCATATTAAATAAGCTCAATGACGGTGACATTGACGCAGAGGAAGCGATCAGCAAAATAAAGGATCTGTAGAATGAAAAACATTTACAACCGTATGCTATAAAGGAGGAATTGATGGATGAGAAAATAAAGATTCTTAAAATGGTTGAGGATGGCAAGATCACCAGCGAAGATGCCAGTAAATTACTTGAAGCTATAGAATCTAAGTCTCATGAGCCTGAGGGAAAGACAAAATGGTTGAAGGTAAAGATTATTGAAGATGGAATCCAGAAGCTTAACGTAAAAATTCCATTGAACGTGATCAGGATCGCAGCAAAAGTTGGTGGGAAATTCTGCATTAATCTTCCAGATGAAGCAAAGGAAAAGCTCAATGAGAAAGGCATAAATATTGAAAGCATCAAAGACATTGAGCAATTCAATAAGATCCTTTCGGAGCTTGAAAAGGAAACTCCCTTTGAACTGGTGAATATTGATGATGGCGGCAAAAAGGTGTTTGTATATATTGAATAAAAAAAATGAAACCCTTCTTCATTTCATTCGTAAAGTATGTAGCATTGGAGAATAAATAAGGAGGAAAAGTGAAAAACAGAAAGAGAGTGTTAAAACTTCATAGAGACGGATCAGAAAATGTGCTGCAAAAAATTTTGTACATTACAGTGTAGGCGAATATTTGTTAGAAATAATGAAAACCTGGGTAAAAAAGCTTCCGCCTTTCTGGAAAAATCCACCCAAATAGCACATTTTCTCTTGACATAATTGCAAATTTATGATAGAGTTACATTTGGAAAAGCTATGATGAAAGGAGTGAGTGAATTAGTGCCAGGTGTAAGAGTGAGAGACGGTGAAAGCTTCGAAAGTGCCTTGCGCAGATTTAAGCGAATCTGCGAACAAGAAGGCATTTTAAGCGAAATAAAGAAACATCAACATTTCGAAAAGCCAAGCGAAAAGAAGAAAAAGAGATTGCTTGCTGCAAAGAGAAAAATCAAGCGATTTGGCTTCTAAACAGTAAACTCGAAAGTTGCTTTTACCAAGCATTCAGCTCGGAGAAAGTAAGATCAGAAATTGCGTTGACTGAGTGCAATTTCTCTGTATTTGCTTGTTTTAATGTTACATTTTCTGTGTAATATAGTCATACCTGAAGCCTCTTATGTCATTTACCCCGCAAATTATCAATCTCCTGGAGTTTGATACAC
>SOKD01000214.1 GCA_004376305.1 Candidatus Cloacimonadota bacterium
TGGGGATCCGCAGCGATTAATACAGCTGGTCCACCCTGATCTGGCATTCAAAGAATTCCCCGCCTTGCACTCGCTCACGTCCCATCCCCACAATCTTCCGATACAGGCGACACCGTTTTTGGGTCGAGAGAGTGAGTTGGGAAAGATCACGGAACTGCTTCGGAGTCCTTCGTGCCGTTTGGTGACGTTGATCGGTCCTGGTGGCATAGGTAAGACCCGATTGGCGATCCAGGCGGCAGCAGAGGAGATAGAGCGTTTTGCACATGGTGTATACTTTATTCCATTGGATCCATTGAGTTCAGCGGAATTTTTAGTATCAGCGATAGCTGAGGCATTGAAGTTTTCATTTTACAGCAAGGAGGACGAGAAGGTGCAGCTTTTGAACTATCTTCGGGAGAAGCAGTTATTGTTGATACTGGATAATTTTGAGCATTTGGTGGCTGGTGCTGGTATGCTATCGGAGGTACTGAACGCTGCTCCTGATGTAAAGATCATGGTAACATCTCGTGAGTTACTGAATTTGCGGGGCGAGTGGATCGTGCAGGTAGGTGGTATGAAGGTACCGGAGGGGGAGCAAATAGATGTAGAGGGATACAGTGCGGTACAGCTTTTTTTACACAATGCGCAGCGTATTCGTACGGGAGCGGAGCTTACGGACGAAGACAAGCGTTTTGTGGTACGGATCTGTCAGCTGGTAGGGGGATTACCCTTGGGTATAGAGATCGCATCATCGTGGTTACGTTCATTGAGCTGCAAGGAGATCGCGCAGGAGATAGAGAAAGGGATAGATTTTTTAGAGACATCGATGCGGGATGTTCCTGAGCGTCATCGGAGTTTACGTGCGGTATTTGATTGCTCATGGGATTTGCTTACAGAGACGGAGCGTGGCGCATTGCGTCGGTTATCGGTGTTTCTTGGTGGTTTTTCTCGTGAAGCAGCAGAGCATGTAGCTGGTGCGCGTTTGGGCTTACTGACATCGCTGGTGGACAAATCCCTGTTGCGGCGTCATGCGAACGGTCGGTATGAGATGCTGGATATATTACGTCAGTATATACTGGAGAAACTTGCGGGGGAGGAGGAAGAACAGGGGCGGGTGCTCGATAAACACTGTGAATACTTTGCGGATTTCCTGGAGCAGCGGGGACAGCAGAAGGCAGGCCCTGAATATGAAGCAATGATGGAGGATGTTGCTCTTGAGATTGAGAATGTCAGGATAGCCTGGGATCGAGCTATTACGGAGAGCAAGGATGATTGCATATTACGGTCAATACGTTGTCTCTTCCGATTCTACCGGATGCGGGGATGGTACCATGAAGGTCATGAGATATTCAGTAAGGTTGTTGCTCAGTACCGGGGAAAAGATAATGAAGCCATTTTTGCCCAGCTGCTTTCCCGGAAGGCACAGTTCATTCTCCGTCTCGGGGATTTGCACCGCGCAAGAGAGGAATTTGAGGAAAGCCTTGTAATACTTCGTGAGCTCGATCTTCCGTCTGAAATTGCCTTTGTGCTCAACTATCTCGGTATTGTACACCGAATGCTGGGTGATTTAGAAAAGGTGAAGCCCTTCCATGAGGAAGCTCTTAAAATTTTCAGAAGAATGGATGACAAGTCGGGAATTTGCAGGACGCTGAGTAATATTTCATACATCACGAGCGCGCTTGGCAATTACGCTGAGGCAAAGAGGATAGAGGAAGAGGTGTTGGTGCTCAACAAGGATCTCGGTGATTTATATGGCATTGCGGGCTCCCTCAGTGATCTCGGTTCCATAGCACATACGATCGGTGATCTGAAAAAATCAGAAGAGCTGTATAATGAAAGCCTATCACTTTCAAAGAAATTGAAGCACAAGTATGGTATGGGACGGACATTGAATAATCTTGGTATCGTGAAATCCTCCCTGGGAGATTATGAAGGCGCCAAACAGTGTTACCAGGAAAGCCATAAGATATTCTCAGAAATCGGTGATATGAGTGGAAAAGCAGCATCCCTGACCAACATGGGCGTGATATACCGTATGCAGGGCAAATTTGAAGAGGCACGGAAGATGCATGAGGAGACACTTGAAATTTGTAAGAAGACCGGCTATCAGGTAGGGTATGCTACGTCTCTCAACCATCTTGCAACGACAGCGAAGGACCAGGGTGATCTTCAAGCGGCAAAGAAGCTTCATGCAGAAGCGCTTGCCATTTGCGAGAAGATCGGGAATCCATGGCTCATCTCGGTGACGCTCGAGAATTGCGGCGAGGTTGAGCTCATGCTCGGGGACCTGGTGAAGGCAATGGCATGCTACTGCAGGGGCTTGAAGATTGCCATGGATATCGATGCAAAACCACTCATATTAGCCATCATTGTTGCCACCGCGAAGGTCCTGATACGGCGAGGTGAGCGGGAAAGGGCGTTCGTATACCTTTCCGTAGCATATGCACATGCTCATGTTGATCCAGAGCTCAAACGTGAAGTTGGTGATCTTATTGCCGAGATAAAAACCGAGTTATCTCGTGACAAAATTACCGAAGCGGAGAAGGATGCGGAGGCATTGAGCCCTGTTGAGGTCGCCGAAGCAGTGCTTGGTTCCGAGGAAGGAACATAAATCATAACATAGGATTGAAAGATGTCAACATTCCTCTTTACAGACATTGAAGGATCGACTGAAAAGTGGGAGAAGTTCCGTACCGAGATGAGCGAGGTGCTTTCCCGGCATGATGCCATTATGCGCGAAGAGATCGAAAAACATGGTGGTCTCATCATCAAGCATACGGGTGATGGTATTTTTGCCATATTTGAGGACGGCGATCCACTTGGATGTGCTCTCACCCTGCAGAGAACATTTTCTCGGGAGGATTGGGGTAAGATCGGTGAGCTCAGGGTGCGAATTGGATTGCATGCGGGTATCGCAGAGAAGCGTGGTAAGGACTACTTCGGGCCGGTGATTAACAGGACAGCCCGCGTCATGGGAACCGCCTGGGGCGGACAGATTGTGCTGACGCACGAGGTCAAGCAGACCGCAAAACTTCCTGAAGGTGCGATCCTGCAGGACCTTGGTGCACATTTACTCAAAGATCTCTGCGAACCACAACAGCTCCTTGGATTGGTGCATCCCGGTATGAGTATTCGTGAATTTCCCCCTCCACGTTCGCTATCATCTTGTCCAAACAATCTTCCTATCCAAACGACACCATTTTTGGGTCGTGAGGAGGAATTGGGTAAGATAACGGAATTGCTGAAGAATCCATCGTGTCGTCTGGTGACATTGATAGGTCCTGGTGGGATAGGGAAGACGCGTTTGGCGCTACAGGCTGCTGCCGAGGAGATCGAGCGCTTTACGCATGGTGTTTATTTTATTGCACTGGATCCATTGAGTTCTGCGGATTTTCTGGTGGCAGCGATAGCAGAGGCATTGAAGTTTTCATTTTACAGTCGTGAGGATGAGAAGCTGCAGTTATTGAATTTTCTTCGAGAGAAGACATTACTTTTGATATTGGATAATTTTGAGCATTTGGTAGCTGGTGCAGGTATGCTGTCGGAGTTACTGCATGCAGCACCTGATGTAAAGATACTGGTAACGTCGCGTGAGTTATTGAATTTGCGCGGAGAGTGGATCGTGCAGATAGGAGGTATGGATGTCCCTGATGGTGAGCGTATTGATGTAGAGGGTTTCAGTGCGGTTCAATTATTTTTTCACAATGCGCAGCGTATTCATTCGGGGGTAGAGTTTTCAGATGAGGACAAGAGATATGTAGTTCGTATCTGTCAATTAGTTGGTGGTTTACCGCTGGGGATAGAGATAGCGTCATCGTGGTTACGTTCATTATCCTGCAGGGAGATAGCACAGGAGATGGAGAAGAACATAGATTTTTTAGCAACAACGATGCGTGATATCCCGGAGCGACATCGAAGTTTGCGAGCGGTATTTGATTATTCGTGGGATTTATTGCAGGAACGTGAGCGTGAGGTAATGCGGAAGTTATCGGTATTTCTAGGTGGTTTTTCCCGTGCCGCGGCGGAGTTTGTTTCAGGAACATCGTTATCGGTCCTGGCCTCACTGGTAGATAAGTCTTTATTGCGTCATCATGTGAGTGGTCGTTACGAGATGCTGGATGTGTTGCGGAAGTATGTATTGGAGAAGTTGGGTAAGCGAACAGAGGAGAAAGGGCAGGTGTTTGACCTGTACTGCCAGTACTATGCCGATTTCCTCGATGGGCAGACATCCGAACTCTTTAAGGGAAAAGAGAAAGAGGTTGTTGAAAAAATACGCGAAGAAAGTGAGAATGTGAGAGCAGCATGGAATTACGCAGTGGAACACAGGAAGCTCCAAGAAATCGATAAATTACTTCATAGTTTCTCAGTTTTCCATGATATTCAGGGGCAGTTTCAGGAAGGGAAAAAAGCCCTGGAGCGTGCAGAGGAAATTTTGAAGACTGTTTCCGAAGAGAGCAACGAGTACCTTATTTATGGCAAGGTGCTGGCTCGTATAGGTAATTTTAATGCCCGCATGGGTTCATATAAGGAAGCAGAGGCATTGCTGGAAAAAAGTATTCACATCTCCAAGAAATTTGATGAGAAGAGAGAAATGGCGCAATCATTAATGACTCTGGGGCGCATGCATGCTCTCCTTGGAGATTATGAGAAAGCCAAAAAGTATTGTAATGAAAGCCTTCAAATAAACAGATCCATTGATAACAAAATTGGAATATCATCCAGTTTGAATGCTCTTGGTGTAATACACTATTATGTGGGAGAGTACGATGATGCACAGAAGCTGCTTTTAGAGAATCTCACACTGAGCGAACAGATTGGGTATTTGAAGGGCATTTCTTCTTCCTTTACCAATACAGGACTTGTTGCGTATCAACTTGACCGCTATGATGAGGCGGAAGAGCTTCTCAAAAAGAGCCTTGAGCTGGATAAAAAGGTTGGAGATAAAATGGGAATTGCAAACATACTCAATAATCTTGGGCTCGTTTACAAGATGAAAGACGATTTTGAAAATGCAAAGAAATATTATTCCGAAGCTCTTGATATACGCCGCGAAATTGGAGACAGGATGGGTATATCTATTGCATTGAATAATCTTGGTAATCTGGGCGGAAGGGCTCTTTCATTCGATGATGCTCTTGCGTATCACCAGGAAGCGCATTCCGTACGACGGGACATAGGTGATAAAGTTGGAGTATCACAATCACTCAATAATCTTGCGAATGTACTGGATGCTGCTGGTAGACACAGGGAAGCCAAAGAAAGTTATTATGAAGCGCTTATGACTGCTGTTGATACCGGTGAAGGTTTCATCATTCAGGAATCTCTTGTAGGGATATCAGAAAGTCTGATCAAAGAAAAAAAACTGAAACAGAGTATGAGAATTTTGGTTTTTCTGCAAGGGTACAGAAAAGCTGATGAAGATTTACAACAGAGGATTAAGGAGCTCATCGATAAGCTAGAACCGGATCTTCCTCCTCACGATATTACAGAAATCCAGAATGAGGTACGGGACAAAACCCTTGATGATATTGTTGGTGAAATTATTGGACAATTAATGGAGTGACGATAGGAAGTTCATTCCACCTGCACTCCTTTGAATGATTTTGTAGAGAATCTCACTATCCTCAAGCGTGTAAATTTCAATTTGAATAAAACAAGAACTATGTAACATAGAAAAAATTAACAAGTTAAAGAGAAAAAAGTTCACGGAAATTTGTTTTGATGTGAGAGCAAAGCATGCATATTGTAACCTCTTTAACTCTATTGACTTAGCAATTGCGGGTACATTATACTAAAGACCGGGTTTTTTGCCATTCACTTTTTTTGCTTGACATTTTTTCGTTAATGTGCTATAAAATATAAAGTTAAAAGAAGGAGGGAGAAATGCGTAAATTCTTGATGTTTGTTTTAGTTGCTATTTTTGCTTCTGTCATTTTTTTCTCATGCAATAAGGTGAGTATTACCATGGAGCCCGAAGTGGAAATTATCTGGTTTGATCCCCTTGGATGGTACGTTGTTCCGGGAGACAACATTGTGGAAATTGATGAAATTCACTTCAAGGTCTGGAATTACGTTGATTCCAGGATAAAACAGATGGATGTTGAATTTCGTTCAATCCGTACGGGAGAAGTTGTTACAACAGGTCTCAGCTGGGGATTAGATATATTTCTGACCGGAGGAGATGATGACTGCGCCACCTGTATCACCGAAGTGTACAATGTTTACATTCCGGTCAAAGATGTTGTTGATTACATGTTTTCCGAAGATGATAATACGATTGCCTTTCTTACGTTCTCCGGTGAAGATGCCTACGGCGACGAGAAACAATTCAGTGTTTCAATGCAGTATTCCATTATCATGCTGTCCGACACAACTGACACAACATCTGCTTTTGAACCGCGGGTTATTTCAAATAAATAGGAGGAACCGATGCCTGAAAAACCTGTAACACGGACAAAAGCGAGTTATATTCTTGAAATTGCGGAGAGAACAGGAATCCACAAAAGGGATGTTTCCATTATTATCACGAACTTTATCAATGCATTAACCGATTCGCTCGTTAAGAATGAGAGGATAGAACTTCGAGGATTGGGTGTTCTCAAGAATAAGAAGAGAAGAGCCCGGATTGCCAGAAATCCAAGAACAGGAGAAAAGGTCAAAGTTAATGAACGCTGGGTTCCTACCTATAAACCTTCATCATTACTGAAAAGAAGGATTAACAAAGTAACCTGATGGGAGTGTAGCAACAGTGCCCTGCGGAAAGAAGAAGAAGAGACGAAAAATAGCTGCTCATAAGAGAAAGAAGAAGAGAAAAGCAGATCGGCATAAGAAGAAGAAAAGATAGGCGCCCGTAGCTCAATGGATAGAGCAGCGGATTCCGGTTCCGCAGGTTGCCCGTTCGACTCGGGTCGGGTGCGCATTGCGGAATTTCAAATGTATACTATTACTATCCTGGCTTTGCCAGGATAGTTGTTTATTATTGGGTAGCTATTGGTTTTGCTTGCAAGAACGATACGGAACAAAAAATGCTTCAATGTCTGTACTCAGCGACATAATGTCATATAGTATGAAAAGGATTGTTGGTTTACGAATTGATGTTGATACGCTCAGAGGTTTTGAAAAAGGAGTGGCTCCCCTCATAGAGCTTCTCAAGCACTTTAATATTAAGGCTACGTTTTTCATTGTTACCGGATATGATAATCCTCTCCGTGCAATTCCGCGTATTATTACTGAGAGAGGATTTGTAAGGCGTTTGCTAACGCTCCAGAGCAGTTTCCGATATAAGTCGCTTTCGCTGATGACGAGGTTACCATTCAGAGAAAGCATACGAATGATAGAGGACAATGGACATGAGATAGGACTTCATGGTAATCATCATTTTATATGGCAACAGCAGATGAAGAATTGGTCAACAGATAGGATTCAAATGGATATGAGCAGGGCTGGTGAGAATTTCCGGCTCCACACGGGTTTTTGCGCTCTTTCGTTTGCTGCTCCTGGATGGGTAACAACGAGCGAGTTCTTCCTTGCAGAGGAAGCGTTTCATTTTGAGTACTGCAGCGATACCCGTGGGATTGCTCCATTTTATCCTCGAATGGGAAAGAAGGTACTGAAAACCCTTCAAATACCTGTTACCTT
>SOKD01000132.1 GCA_004376305.1 Candidatus Cloacimonadota bacterium
CCGGCACAATATCCAATGAACCCTGGAAACATCTTATGGAACCATCGGATTCCTTCCCCATTTCCACGTTCTTCGATGTTCGTGATATTCAAACGCTGGTATATTCAGCAGAAAATCTCGCCTGTCCGAACTGCAAATGCAAAGTAGAAATCAAAGGAACGGTGATAAAGGTTCAGGGAATGGGAAAAGGCTCAAAAGCTGATGAGACATATGTTGAGTATCACATAACTGCCGATTCATGGAGCTGTCTTGATAAAGAGGAGGGGAAGAAATAATTCCGCTATTCTGAATCCATTCCTTTCCACCTCGCATATTTCTTCAGTTCGCGCTCAATTGATGCAAAGATAAAGGCAATGACTGCAGCATCGTCTATGTAACCAATTCCAGGAATAAAATCAAATATCAAATCAAAAGGATTCAGGAAATAGAGAATTGCAAAACCAGCTGCCGCAATGACTTTCCAGGGAAATTGCTTGTATTCTTTGCTCTTGTAGTCCCTGACCATTGACACAAAAATCCTAATTCGCTTTAAAAACGGAGCAAACGGACCTCCCTTTTCCGAAAGCCTTCTGGCTTTTTCCTCTGCGTTTTCAGCCTTTTGATACGCTTTTTCGATATCCGTATCGGTTACTTTTCTGATTCCTCTCTCACTTAGCTTTCTATACAGAACAAGGTTGTACCCACAGAATGTACATCGTGTACTGTCTTTTATTTCATTTCCACATTCAGGACATTTCATTCATGCTCCACTGTTTGCTTTCAATCAGCCACATTCTACCACAGTGATTTCCGCAAGTCAAAAGAAAATTTATGTCCTGAAAATCCGCATCAAATCTTTTTCCTTGATTTTCCCTCATACTTTTCTTATACTAACCGCTATGAACGCTAATGATACTATGAAAGCCAAGAGCCTCTATTTCTCAGGATATACTTCATTTAACAATGGTGATTTTCAGGGAGCAATTGCTCTTGCAACTCAATGCCTGGAAAAAGCACCAGCGGGTTCATACTGGTATGCGGGCGCATTGGGCTTACGCTGCTGGGCAGCTAATTATCTTGGCGACAATGAAAGTGTTGAACATGATGCGCAGAAACTTCTCAATCTGGATACAGGCACAGAAAAGCGATGGTTCGATGGTCTCGCATTTCTTAACCTCGGGCTCGTGTATCAGAGAAAGGGAAAGGTCAACGAAGCAAAAGCTTTTTTTTCTGATGCTTCCGACCAATATGCAACATATGAAATTCAAACATCTCAACCAGGAGAATGGAAGATCATCAGTCACTTCTTTGTAGCAATGGCTCAAATGGCTGCGTTTGAAAAGGTTGAGATGCTTGAAAAAGTATCGGATTAATTATCCTAGCATCCTGCCAGCAGCGAGGAAATTGTCCGTGTGCGCCAAGCAGTTAATTTATATCTTCGGCGTTTTCACGGAGAAAATGTTTCTCTGGAAGCTGAAAGCGCCGCACAGAACGGAGTCAGCAGAGCCTTCCTCTCCCTCATACTGCTTGACACATAGATTTTGGCACCAAAACCGAATAAGTTACCTTCGCAGACTGGAATATTTCTTCGCCTTCATTGTATATGAAATAGAACAAGTTTGACTTGACTTTAAAAAACCGCTCTTGTATAGTTCGATTTAACGTTTGACGCAATGCTCAATAAAAACCAAATAGTGAAAAACAAAATGTACCATCACCATGCAAACATTCATCTTGTTTCCAACGAACGAAACGATACAAATGTTCTCAACGTTTGCAATGCACTTGGACAACTTCACCATTATTTAAAGAAGGAGGAATGATGAGAATGATACGAATGATTTTTTTGTTCACCTTTCCGCTGCTTTTTCTACAGGTTTTCTCAACAGATTCCTACAGTCAAAAACCGCAGAGAGATGATATGAAAAAAAAGATAATAAAAGAACCGCTCGTTCTCGTAATCAACTATCCATACCAAATCTGGTCAAATGACCCAACGAAAATTCATCTCACCCTTTTTAAACCTGACTTCACGCCTGCAAAAGGAGCAAAGATAGCGATCAATGACAAAACAATCGGGAAGGCTGACAAGAACGGTGTCTTCATATTCGATTTTGTCCCGGGCAGCAACCAGAGCCATAAGCTTGTGGCAACATTGAAAGAAGGAAAAAAAACCTATGAAGTCGTCAAGAGCTTCTCGAGTTATGCCCGAACCGTGAGTTTTAAGGCAGATAGAATTTATGTGTACACAGACAGAGGAGTCTACAATCCCGGACAGGATATTCTCATACGCATTATAGCATGGCAGTTGAAAGGCGAGTACTCTCCTGTTCCCAATGCAAAGGTTCAATTACTCCTTCAGGATATGAACGGAAAGTGCTATTCAGGAGAATATGTTGAAACAAATGAGTACGGCATTGCTTCATCAAAACTTTTGCTTCCACCAAATATGCCGGAAAGTGATTACGAACTTGTTGTACTCTATGAAAAAGTGCGGGAAACCGCTTCAATACGAGTTAAGCGGTTTGTTCCGCCAATCATTAATATAAAACACAATCTCAAACGGTATATCACCGATTCGCAGGACAAACTCGAAGCAAAGGTAGAACTCAGCTATTTCGCGGGCGGAGATATTAAGTCGTCGAAATTGGTTTTTTCCGTGCTCACACTCAACAATGAAGAGGTTTTCATAAAAACATCTTCGTCTAAAAAACCTGAATATCTCATTTCTCTCACCAAAAAAGAACTGAACAAAATACGGGAGAAACTAACACTGGAATTTGGTTTCAAGATCAAACTTTCCGCAACTGACAGCTACGAACAAACGGATGAAATTTTCTGGGATGTGACGTACACAGCGCGTCCCTATTCAGCTGTCCTTGAGATAGACAAGGACTCATACCAGGAGGGAGAAGTTGTTCAAATCCTTGCAAAGGTTGTCGATATAGACAAACAACCTGCTGCAAATATCTCCCTCATCCTTGAAGTTCCTGATATTCAATTATCGAAAAAAGTTACGACCGATGAAAAGGGTGTTGCCGTGCTCGAATTTAAAATGCCGGCGTTAACGGTAACAGCATATGTCAAGAGCCCCATTATGAAACCCTATCTTGCTTCTCGCACAATCCCGTTCCAGGCAAAGAAACCAATGATATCAAAAGCATCGGAACCCCCCAAGGGTGCCGGCACCAAAACAACCATAAAGGTCACATTCGATAAGGATTATATCCCGGTTGAAAAGGTGGTGCATGTCGATATGACCGATGTATCGGGCGCTCTTGTTGTTTCAACAACAATTCCCGTTAAAAGAGAGAAGAAGGGATACGTTGCAAAAGGAAAGGTTACCGCACCAACATGGGGAAGTATGCTTGTAAATCTCTACTGCTGCGCAATTCACAAGGATAACAAGGGCAAAAAGTTTTCAACGGAAAACGTCGGTTTCATTACGGAAGGACAACACATAACCTTTTATCCTGACAGGGAACTTGAGATATCCGTTAAAAACTTCAAACCCACGGTTGCACCGGGTGAAAAGGTCTCGTTTACAGTAAAGGTCAAGGGTGGAAAGGGTGAAAAATGCCTTGGTGTTGCTATCGTTGACGATGCCGTTATATCACTCCTCGACCCGTTCATCAAGGATCCGATACAACACTTTTATAATCCCCAGGTAAAAGTTATCTCTACAGGAGGCGCAGGAGTCCTGACATGGCCCGTTGTTGACCGGAACTGGGGTTCACCCTGGCGTGATATCGCATACACGAACTGGGGCTGGAAAGCACCCGGCGCCTTCATCGGTGGCACCTATGACAAAGACGAAGCATACGAAGGAAATTATGGAGCCGCACAGGAGTCAGTTGATGGCGCCTCTTTTGATGATTTAGAACCAATGAATGGAGAAGAAGCGGAGAGCGAAGCCCTGTACGAGAAATCAGCAGGCTTGCCAGCATCAAGCCCGGCACCGGCAAACAAGAAAGCAAAGGCTGATGGTAAACTCGGAAGGGAAAATGGTAAGAACGGAAAAGCGTCAAAGAAGACCATTATTATAAGAACGCATTTCCCGGAGACAGCACTCTGGGAACCCCTTGCCATAACAAAAAAGGGAGTGGCAAAATTCTCTCTCAAAATACCCGATGCGCTCACCAAGCAAAAACTATCAATTGTGGCAACTGACAAACATGGCTTTATTGGTTTTATCAGAGAGAACATCACGGTAACGCAACCGCTGTATGTCAGAGCAGCCTTTCCCGCAACCATGACACTCGGCGATGTAATCATCGTTCAGGCACTCGTCAAAAACCTGTCCAACAAGAAAATTTTATGCACTGCAAAACTTGCATCCGGTGACCTTGAGATTCTCACTAAACCCACAACAAAATTGCGCATACAAAAACACGATGCAGCAGTGGTTGAGTGGACCATACGGGGGAAATACTGTGGCAAGAATGAATTTGTCGTTTCGTGCGAGACAGCCGATTTTGTGGATTCAGAAAAGAAAAGTATTTTTGTGCTTCCCGCCGGTGAACCCAAAAAACAGCTTGTAAAGGGAAGCATAAAAGGAGCAAAAGGCGCAATCTGGAAAGCAACTTTTGAACTCGATCCGGATGCAACCTACCGCGTTGCAAATCTGAATGTATCAATGCCCAATGTTTTTCCGGCATTTCAGGCATGGTGGGCATTTGATACGCAACCGTGGTATTCGCCCTGGGCGACTGCCGCAACCGCCATTATGAATACCGCAATGCTTGACTATGCTCTCAATGCGGGAGGAAATCCCAAGTTTATCGCCATTCTTAAATCAGAGCTATCACAGGCTTCAACACAATTGACATATCAGCAATTCCCGTCAGGAGCATGGGGATGGTATTTCCTCGCTGACGCAACTGCTCCCAGTTCAGTCCCAATCGTCGGCGGAGAAAATTTATACTATACTGTTTATGCCCTGCGCGCCCTTGCTGAAATCCGCAAGGTTGGCATTCCTGTGGATGAAAATGTAATGCTTCGAGCAATTGAATACATTATGAAAAACAGGAATAAGCAAGGTTTGTGGTCATCAAAAGGCGCATATTTCTGGCAGGTCTTTAATGAGGAAACCGATCGCGCCTTCAGTGCAGAAACATTCGAAGTACTCATGCTCACTTACTCTGTATTACCTGCTGCGAGCAAATACGAAAAGGAATTTACAGTTCTTAAGAATAAAATGATTACCATTCTTACCTCGCAGTCCCAGGAACCGATGATTATTGCCGCAGCAGTTCAGGGACTTGCGCACTGGGCAGATTACAAAAACGATACTTCTCTGAAAAAACTCATTGAAAAGAGCATTCAACATCTGGTTTCACTAAAGCGAAAAGGCTACTGGGAGCCCCACTGGTATCATGCATACGGTGGGATGGTTGAACTCAATGCACGCATTCTTGAACTCCTGGCTGCATACGATCAGGTCAAATACGATGCCTATTTGCGTGAAGGAGTGACATGGCTGCTTGCCACAAGGGAAGCATGGGGTACCTGGCACAACGAAATCGGTACAGCAGTTGCAATCAGGGCGCTCCTGAAAACAGGCGCCTTTGCAGATGAGAAACCAAGCATAATTACTATGAGCGTTAATGGAAAGCGGGTTGCAAAGATTAAGGTGGACCCGGAAGATCCTTACCTGTCCGCTGCAAAGCTTCGCTATTTCGAAATTACATCCTGGCTTAAACAAGGAGAAAATAGCGTTGAGGTCTCGTATGATGGAAACCTGACAGCATCGATCATGCTTGAAGTGCAGGAATGGGGACTCACCGAACCGGAAATTGAAGGAGTTGTTAAGCTGGTGAGAAAGGTCCCGGAAAAAGCAGATCTCTCCGAACCAGTAACGGTTACCATCACCGTGAGCAGTAAGAAAATGGTGCCTGTTGTAACGATAGAAGACCATATACCATCAAACGGAGAACTTGATATTTCCAGTCTTGATGCGCTGAAAAGGGAAAAGAAAATATCAGATTACGCCATCAAGGATGGAAAACTGTACATCGTCCTTGTTGAGTTGAAGGGCAAAAAAGTGCTTGAATACAAACTGAAAGCCACTCGGAAAGGAAATGGACTCCATGCCGGAACAAAGGTCATTGACGCAGCAAATGGCGATTTACTGGCAATGGTAATTTCTTCCCCGTTCACGGTTAAGTAATTGATCTGACAGACACAGGTATCGCTACACGGAGCGTAGATATTTCATCTGCTGGTAAATCGGAGACAAGAGAAAAACTCTCACCGGTTCTACTGGTTAAATGCGTAATGTTTTAATAACCTTTTGCTTCCATGCTCCGGACTTAAACCAGAAGAACGCAATAATGGCAATGATAAGATTACTGATAGTCATACCCCAGAAAATGCCATTGTCTCCGTAATGCAAATACTTTGATAGAAACAAAACGCAGGGGATCCGTAATCCCCAGAGGCGTATCATCTGCATAATAAAAACCGGCATGGTATGCCCTGAGCCCTGAAATGCTCCGGTGAATACGATCATTATAGAGAAGAATAATACTGAATACGAGATAATCTTGAACATGCGGTGTCCTATCTCAATGACCTCAGGATCATTAATAAAGAATTTCACCACATAACCACCAAAGAAAAAGAGAAGTGTTGCAAACAGAAAAATTGCAATGGAATTTATGCTTACCGCCGTCCATACAGACCGTTCCGCGCGTTCAACCTGATCGGCTCCAATATTCTGTGCTACGATTGTACTCGAACCCTGAGCGAGTCCCATTGCGGGCATAACCATTAGTAAGATAATTCTATTTCCTATACCAAATGCTCCAATAACGCTTGTACCAAACGTATTCACAATCCCCATGAGTATTGTGAAGCCGAGAGATGTGCCTGTCTGGCTGATTGCCATCGGGAAACCAATCCTAAAAATGGATTTGATGATAGAGCGATTGAAACGAAATCCTCGAAAACTCAGTTTCAAACCATACTTTCCTGATATTAAAAACACAATACCAATTACAGAGGCGATGCCATGGGAAAAAACTGTCGCAATTGCTGCACCCGCAACACCCATCCGCGGAAATGGACCCCATCCAAAAATCAAGAACGGGTCGAGCATAACATTGAGCGTAACGGTAAATGCAATTACCTTGAGCGGCGAAATCGTATCGCCATATCCTTGCATAAGCCCGCGGTAGATGAAAAATCCAAAGATAAATGGTACACCAAAAAACATAATTCGCATGTAGGTCAGAGTCTCAGGAAATGCATCCATCGGTGTCTGTAAGAGCCTCAAAAGATGCGGAGAAAGCATGTACCCGACAGCAGCCAGGAAGATGGAGATTATTCCGATCAAAACGAGTGTATTTGCCGCAGTATCATTAACCTTCTTTTCATTGCCTGCGCCTTTGTACTGTGCGAGCAATGTGGTTCCGCCTATTGAAAGTCCGCCTGCAATTGCTATAATAACGAAGAGAACATTGAATGTTATCGTGGGTGCCGCAAGTGCGGTTTTGCCAATTTTTCCAAGCCAGAATGCATCGGTGATACTGTACAGGGTATGAAACAGATGTGCAAGAATGATAGGAAGAGAAAGATTTATAAGGACTTTCCATATTCTCCCCCCAAAAATATCAGGTGAGCAGGAAAACCT
>SOKD01000087.1 GCA_004376305.1 Candidatus Cloacimonadota bacterium
AACGAGTTCAAAAGCTAATGATTGACGAACCAATTGGGCGCATAGCTGCTTCAAAGGATGCTGAGAAAGGATTCTTCCTTGCAAGGAAGGAAATGCTTGAACTGGAATTCGGACAGGGGGCAAAGCTCAGGAAAGCAACGTTCCGTACCTTTATTGATTCGAAAGAAATAGATGATATTCTCGATTCAGTGGTCTCGGGAGGGATTAATGCAGGCAAAACAGCCGAATCTATCGAAAAAGAGAAAGAAAAGGTGAAAAAACCTCTTCCTAAAATAGATAAGTGTCCAGCCTGTGGTGCAAGTTTCAATACACCAATCGTCAAAGGGATGACACATATAAAGTGCAATTTCTGCGGGAAGCTGGTGAACTTCTAAATGCTGCTTTAGATGAATTGATTCGGGTATTTTGTATTTACTTTTTACAATTACCCAAGTATTCCCCATATGATCAGTATGAGCATTAAAAGACAGATGGGGAAACGCATAAAGAAACCGCCCATAAATCCAAGGGTTGCGCCAAGGCCTGCTTTGAGACTTTCCTTTGCTTTCCGTCTCCAGATCAACTCCAGCAGAAAAGCACCAATAAATGGTCCTATTGCAAGTCCCCAAATATTTCCAATAAGGAATCCTACAAAAAGTCCTATAATGGCGCCAATAATGCCAAATTTTGATGCCCCGAACTTTTTTGCGCCAATAATGCTTCCAACATAATCTATTATTAAAGAAACCATGGCGAGGATTGTAAGAATTATATAAATGGTAAGTCCAATCTTTTCAAAGCCAAAGCCTAATCCATACGCGATTGAACCCATGAGGATTAATGGTGCTGCAGGCAAACCCGGAATTACAATACCAATAAGACCAGATGAAATTAAGAGAATCGTAATTATGCCAAGAAATATTTTCATTATTAACTATTGTGACCGTTTACAGCAGACAGCCGATCGAGGTAGCGTTCATTATTTATAATTTACACTTAAGTATTCTATACAAATTATTTGATTAAGTCAAGGTTTTATAGGGAAAACCTTTGTACTCAGAGAATTTTACAGGAGCAGGTAATCTCAATTCTGCCCACGGCGATCAGAAAATTCTGTATTCAAAGGACTTTTCTCAAAAATCGCTTGACTTTTTTGAGACATTGTTATATATTTCACAAGGCGTGAAGCAGAGTGGTGGTGGCGGAAATGATTGAGAATACTAATACTATGGATGATATAAAGGAAAATGGTTCTGTAGTAGTTGTTGGAGGTGGTGTCGGAGGTGTTCAGGCTTCCCTTGACCTTGCTAACCAAGGTTTTTTCGTTTATCTTGTAGAAAAATCCCCGAGTATTGGTGGCGTAATGGGGCAACTTGACAAAACATTTCCCACCAATGACTGCTCCATGTGTATCTTATCTCCAAAACTCGTTGATGCTGGGAGACATCCCAATATTAAACTTATCACGAATTCTGTTGTTGAGAGTATATCGGGAAGTCCTGGTAACTTCGAAATTGGTGTCAGAAAGAAAGCACGGTTTGTAACCGATGCGTGCGTAGGCTGTGGTTTATGTGCAGATGCCTGTGTCTTAAAGGGGAAATTTCTAAATGAATTCGATGAGGGGAGGGGAAATAGATCAGCGATATATATTCCATTTCCGCAATCTGTTCCATTGCTATACATTGTTGATAATGTAAACTGTTTACTCCTTAAGTACGGTAAATGTTCGCAGAAATGTATTGAAGCATGTCCAGCAGATGCGATTGATTTCAAGCAAAAAGATGAAGTGATAAAACTTGATGTGGGAGCGGTCGTTCTCACACCCGGATTTGATGAATATGAACCGGAAGAGCTCAAGGAATTTGGTTATGGACGATTTGCTAATGTTATAACCAGTATTGAATACGAAAGGATTATGTGTGCATCTGGGCCCACTCAGGGACATATTGTCCGACCTTCTGACGATCAAGAGCCTGAAAAGGTGGCATGGATACAATGCATTGGTTCTCGTTCACCAAAAATAAATCACGGATACTGCTCGAGTGTATGCTGTATGTATGCAACAAAAGAGGCAGTAATTACTAAAGAGCACTCAGAAAACTTAAAACCGACGATCTTTTATATGGATATGCGCTCCTACGGGAAGGATTTTGATAAATATGTCGAACGCGCTGAAAAGCAGCTGGGTATAAGATTTGTGAGGACAAGAATTAGTAATATATCCGAAGATCAGGAAACGAAGTCCCTCTCTCTAACATACGAAGACAGTGATGGAAAACTAATAGAAGAAAAGTTCGATATGGTTGTCCTTTCAGTGGGTCTTGAAGCACCAAAGTCAAATAAAGAACTGAAAGAGGTATTCGGAATTGAACTGAACAAATATAATTTTGCGAAAACTAACGAGTTCTCCCCTATTTCCTCGACAAAGGAAGGGATATTTGTGGGTGGTGCCTTTACCGGTCCAAAAGATATTCCTGAGACGGTTGCACAATCGAGTGGTATTGCCAGCCAGGTTGCGTCAATCATAAAAAATGGACGGTGGACTCAAACGAGAAAGAAAGAGTACATTCAAGAAATGGACGTTAGTGCAGAAACACCTCGTATTGGGGCTTTTATCTGTCACTGTGGTATCAATATAGGAGCGTACGTTGCTGTTCCAGAAGTTGTCAAATATGCAAAAACTCTTCCCAATGTTGTTTATGCAGAAGAGAATCTCTATACGTGCTCGGCAGACACTCAAGAAAAGATCAAAGAGATGATAAAGAAGCATAATCTCAATCGGGTAATCGTCGCTGCCTGTACTCCTCGAACTCATGAACCTCTGTTCCGAGAAACAATAAAAGAGGCGGGTCTTAATAAATATCTTTTCGAAATGGCAAACATACGGGAACATGATAGCTGGGTTCATATGAATGAGAAAAAAGAAGCGACTGAACAGGCAAAAGACCTGTTGAGAATGGCTGTTGAAAAGAGCTCGAGATTAACATCTCTCGAGGAAAAAAAGGTAGAAGTCACAAAGTCTGGACTCGTTATTGGTGGTGGAATCTCAGGGATATCTGCGGCTCTCTCTATCGCAAAAGGGGGTTTTCCCGTAACCATTGTAGAAAAAGATAAAGAGCTTGGTGGTGAAGCAAAACATATCAGGAAATTACTCAGCGGAGTTGATGCACAAGAAAAACTCAACAGTCTCATAAACGAAGCAAATAATAACAAGGATATCGATATTCTTCTTTCGTCTACCATCAAGGAGATTAAGGGGTATGTAGGTAATTTCGAAACCACCGTCATTTCTTCTTCGGGAGAGAAAACGATAAAACATGGTATTATTGTTGTTGCCACAGGGGCAAAAGAGTACGAACCGAAAGAGTTTCTCTTCGGAAAAAATGAGAAGGTAATCACACAGAGACAATTTGAAGAAAAATTGACTCAAGACGCTGGACTTTCGACTCTTGACTCTGTTGTAATGATTCAATGTGTCGGTTCAAGAAACGATGAAAATCCGTGGTGCAGCCGTGTTTGCTGTACTTCAGCGATTAAGAATGCTCTTGGGTTTAAGGAAAAATTCCCCGAAAGAGATGTGTACGTTCTCTATAGAGATATCCGAACATACGGTTTTAAAGAGGATTACTACCAGAAAGCAAGAGAATTAGGAGTTGTATTCATCCATTTTGAGGAAGACAATCCACCCGAAGTAAGTGAAAAGGATAGTGACATAACGATATCTATTATTGATCCGATTATAAAAAAGAGACTTATCCTCCCATGTGATCTTCTCGTACTGAGCGCGGGACTAATTCCAAGAGAAGAGCGGGAAACTCTTGGTACATTGCTCAAGGTTCCTCTCAATGAAGACGGGTTTTTCCTCGAAGCGCATATGAAATTAAGACCTGTCGATTTTGCATCGGATGGAATTTTCCTCTGTGGCACCTGTCATTCACCGAAATTCATTGATGAAAGTATCTCTCAAGCATCTGCAGCCTCATCAAGGGCTATGACGATCCTATCTCGCGATTCCATTGAATCTGGTGGAGCTGTTGCATTCGTGGATGAGGAACTATGCAGAGGATGTGGAGAATGTGCTGAAGTGTGCGAGTATAACGCCGTAGAGCTCATAGAAAAGGATGTTACCGGTGTTTCTGGATGGAGTCCGTTAAGGATCAAGGTCGCACAGGTAAACGCTGTTATCTGCAAAGGATGCGGCGCATGCAGCGTTGTCTGTCCAAGTGGAGCGATAACAGCACAGCATTTCACGTCCGATCAGATAAAATCGATGATAAAATCAGCAACAATCAGGATATGATAATAGGCAATTATCGAAGTAGATGCATGAATTACAGTGTAAGAAAAGCGAAAAATGTCTAAAAATAAAGTATCGAAAACATCAAAAATGAAGAAAGAAAAGAAGAATGTGGTTATAGTTAAGCAAGATAAGTCAAAGCTAATTAAGAAGAAGGCATCAAAGGAAAGGATTCACGCTGGGAAGCTCACGAAACAAGAAAAATCAAAAAAACCAAGAATAGTCACTTTTGCCTGTAACTGGTGTTCCTATGCAGGGGCTGATCTCGCAGGGGTAAGCAGATTCCAATATCCGCCATCTCTGAGACTTATCAGGGTAATGTGTGCGGGAAGAATAACTCCGACTTTTGTGCTTGATGCGTTCAGCGAAGGTGCAGATGGAGTTATCGTAAGCGGTTGTCACTTTGAGGATTGCCACTATATAAGTGGGAGCAAAAAGGCAGAAAAAGTAGTAAATCTAACAAGAAAACTGATGCACTTATTAGGGATGGATGAGAGAAGGTTGCGTTTTGAACTCATATCGGCTGCAGAAGGTCAAAAATTCGCAACGGTGGCAAGAGAGTTTACCAAAGAGATTAAGAAATTAAATGAAAAAAAGCACTGCAAAAAAAAGTAACATAGACGATATAATCAAAAAAACAAATTCTTTTCTCTGCATTGATTGTGGGGAATGTACCGGAAGCTGTCCTGTCTCACGAGTTAATATAAAGTATTCTCCACGGTTAATTGTGGAAAAGGTGCTTCTCGGATATTTCGACGAAATAAAAAAGGACGAGGATTTATGGTCATGCCTTGTCTGCGGACTTTGTTCAAACAGATGCCCCTCAGACGTGAAATACGATGACTTTATCCGAATGACTCGAAAGGAGATCCGAAAACACAAAGAACAATTAAACTATACGCACAATCGAATAATCCAGAAATCAATGGAAATTATGGCACTCGGACATCCCCTGAATAGATTAGATTGGATTACAAAGGATTTAAAAGTTGCATCGAAAGGAAAGTACCTCTATTTCACCGGGTGTCTCCCCTACTTCGATGTAATATTTGAGCATTTAAATATAAAACCAACTGATTCTGCAAAGAATGCAATTAAGATTATGAATAAACTCGGCATCAAACCTGTGGTGAGTAATAAAGAAGTTTGTTGTGGAAGAGACCTTCTTTACAATGGAGATGAAGAAAACTTTCTGAAACTTGCAAAGATCAATAAACAGATGATTAAAGATAGTGGAACAGAAAAGATCGTATGTACGTGTCCTGAGTGTTTAGAGTGTCTTAAGGAAATATATACGGATTATGTTGGAAAATTGAATGTAGAATTCATCCATATTACTCAACTTATGAATGAAGGGTTGAAGAAGGGAAAACTAAAACTTAATCCATTAGATATAAAAAAGGTGACATTTCAAGATCCATGCATTCTCGGTCGAGGATTTGGGATATATGATGAACCAAGAAATGTCATAAAAAGTATACCTGAAATAGAGCTCCTCGCGATGGAAAGAGAAAAAGATGATTCAATTTGCTGTGGTCCTTCTGCCTGGGTTAACTGCACAAATTACACTAAGCGGATACAGCATGTAAGATTGGAACAGGCAGAGAAAACCGGAGCTCAGTTTCTCATCACTGCCTGTCCAAAATGTATGATTCACTTCAGTTGTGCATTGAATGCGGATGATTCCCAGAAATGTATAAAACTGAAGGATATATCAACTCTTATCTCAGAGTCAATGAAGGGGAAAAATGGAAAAAGGAAATAAGGAAGTTCTCGTCATTGGAGGTGGAATAACTGGGATCCAGGCTTCTTTAGATCTTGCTCAAGCAGGAATTAAGGTCCACCTTGTTGAAAAACTTCCTTCAATCGGCGGAAGAATGGCTCAGCTCGATAAAACATTTCCAACAAATGATTGCTCTATATGAATTCTTGCGCCGAAGATGCTGGAAGCCGGTCGGCATCCAAATATAAAACTCCTCGCTTACAGTGAGGTTACATCAGTAACGGGAAAGCAGGGAAATTTCACTGTGAAGGTACTTAAAAAAGCGCGATTTGTCGATGAGAAAGAATGTACGGCATGTGGGAAGTGCATCGAGAAATGTCCCAAGAAAGTACCGAATGAATTCGAATTGGGACTCGATAAAAGGAAATCAATATACCTTTATTTCCCACAGGGAATCCCCGCTGTTGTAACGATCGATAAGGAGAACTGTCTCTTTTTCGCAACAGGAAAATGCAGAGTGTGTGAGCGATTCTGTGAGAAAAAGTGCATAGATTTTGAACAGAAGGATGAAGTAGTCACACTCAATCCCGGTGCGATAATAGTAGCAACGGGATTCGATATGTTTGATCCTTCACATCTAACACAATACGGTTACGGAAAGTATAAAAATGTAATTACTGCACTTGAATACGAAAGGCTCATATGCGCATTTGGTCCGAAAGGTGGTGAGCTTTTAAGACCATCGGACGAAAAGCATGCAGAGGTAATTGGTTATATTCAATGTGTTGGCTCACGCTCTGTGAAAGACAATAAATACTGTTCAAGTGTTTGCTGCATGCATGCAACAAAAGAGGCAATGCTTGCACGCGAACATGATCCAAAGGCAGAGTCTTTCATCTTTTATACTGATTTTCGGGCATTTGGCAAGGGATTTCAAAAATACATCAGAAGAGGTGAGCAGGAATACGGAATAAAATATATACGTTCGCGAGTTGCTGAAATTACCGAAGACAAGGAACAAAACCCGATTATTTGGTATGAAGATACAGAATCGAGAACCGTGAAGAACATGAAAGTAGACTTGGTCGTGCTCTCCACTGCACTTATCCCAAAAATTGATGCACCGATTCTGGCAAAAATCCTTGATGTGAAAATTGATGAGTACGGATTTATAAAGACCGATCCTTTCGATCCAACAGATACCACAAAACCGGGAGTATTTGCTGCTGGATACTGCCAGGCTCCTCTTGATATTCCTGAATGTGTCGCTCAGGCATCTGCAGCAGCTCAAAGGGCAGCAGAAGTGGTTCTACCAAAAGCAGTATCACGAAGCTCGCAGAAATCGCAGGATTGTAAAACTCGCAGTAGGCGCAAAACCAAAGTATGAGGAAATCTAATGAAGTTTAAGTACGAAGGTCTTGATATTTGGCAAATGGGTGTGGAATTAATTAAAGTGGTAAATAAAATTCTCAAGAAATACCCCGATGAGGAGAAGTATGTTTTGGTCACTCATGGAGCGATTTTATAAATGAAAGATCTGCGAATAGGTGTCTTTGTATGTAAATGTGGTTCAAACATCGCAGGTTTTCTCGATGTTCCCGCTAT
>SOKD01000034.1 GCA_004376305.1 Candidatus Cloacimonadota bacterium
TGTTTTTGTCTTTATTAAGCAAGCAGGTGATATCACTCGCATTCCTTTTCTCTGGTTCGCTGGAATTGGAGGTGGAACTGCATTTCTCCTTTTTATCTTCTATCTCGGGAAACACCGCTTAAAATGCAGAATCAAATTCTCGCTCCTGCGCGCTGCAATTCCCATTGGAATTGCAGCAATAATGAACCAGGTCTATTTCCATTTTGATCTTGTAACCATTGGCATTATAAAAGGAGAAATAGATGTAGGACTGTATAATGCGGCATTCAAGATCATTACCTTCCTGCTCTCAGTTGATACTGCATTTGCATGGATTTATTTCCCGATGGTCTCGCGCTTTTTTATTGAATCAAAGGAAAAATTAAGGAAATTAATCTTAACAGGTACAAAACTCATTTTTCTTTTTGTAATACCCCTTGCTTTTGGAGGAACACTGCTCGCTGAAAGAGTCATCCGGTTGGTCTACGGAAACCAATTCATCGGAGCTGCGGATGCTTTCAGAATACTCATCTGGGCAATTCCTTTAACCAGCATTCAAACCATTTTCGCATTTGGGCTCTTAGGCTGTAATCGTGAAAAGAAATACACCATTGGTATGGTTGTCGGAACAGTGGTGAATATTGTCCTGAATATCATTCTGATTCCATTAATGGGGATCAAAGGTGCCGCAACCGCAACCATTATTTCTGAAATTATCATGCTCATAGCAATGTTCTTCTGGTTCAAGCAAATTCTTTTTGTACCTTTCATTGCATATGTATTTAAACCACTGGCGGCAACGGCTCTTATGATGCTTTTCCTCATTCTTTTGTGGGGTATTCCAACACTCTATCTCATCATCATTGCCATTCTCATTTATGTGATTTCTCTGTGGTTCTTAAAAGCTTTAACAAGGCACGATATCACTCTACTGCGAGGAGGATATGAATCCATACATAGGAATCGTTAAGGGCAAACCAGGCTGGATTCAAATCTTTGAACAGGAAGGACTGTCCTACAAGACATTCCAGCCACCGGATAATCCTGCAGTCCTGGTAGTTGACGATATCACGTCCAGGAATGCAATTCTTGAATATCTCGCCGAAGGTGGGCACATCATTACAAGTACTGAAATTGTTGGCAAACTGCTCGGTGAACACATGCAAGATGTGAAAATTGACTATATTGTCCCCGATGCATCAGAAGTCTTCCACAATAGTGGCATCATTGATGTGTATGAAAGGGGGCATGTCCGCAAAAAAGAGGGGTTTGGAACAACGGACAATGATTTCCCTGCTGTATTCACTTTTCAATACAGAAAAGGGCACGGAATTTGTTTTCCCTTCGATGTATCCGCTTTACTCTTAAAAAATGTAAGCCAGATGAAATATTTCTACGCAAAACAGGGAAGGTTTCCAGCAGAATATGTCTGCTCGGTCTCAAAGGGCGAAGTAAGAAAACTGGCTATTAACTCGATTCGCTATCTATTCAGGAAAAAGGGAATTCATTATATCCACAAATGGTATTACCCGGATGGCAAGGATAATGCATTCACCTTCAGGGTTGACACCGATGATTCGGGTTTTGCGGAGATTACCAATACATTCAAAATCGCCGAGAAGAACAGTCTCAGTTTTACCTTTTTTGTCGAAGTCAAATGTTTGCAAAACGCTCTCCACAAATTGAAAGATTTGAAAAATCAAGAAATTGCAGTACACTGTTTTGAACACAGGATATTCCGAAAGACCGAAAAAAATCAGGAAAATTTCCTGAGAGCGCGGCAATTGCTGCACAAAACGGGAATCACAACAACAGGTATTGCGGTTCCGTATGGTTTATGGGATAATTCACTCGGCGCTCTAATCGAATCTTCGGGTTTTGCATATTCTACTGAATTTTCTTATGCGTACGATGACTTTCCAACACATCCTTGTGTCAATACGAAACACTCCCCGGTTCTCCAGATCCCTGTTCATCCCATCTGTACGGGAACACTCCTCTATGCAAAGAACAATATCAGCGAGATAAAACAGTATTTCACCGATATTATCAACGAGAAGTGTGTAAGCGGTGAATCCTTGTTTCTCTATGGTCATAGCAGAGAAATTTCGCGTTACCCGTCAATTTTACAGCATATCATCAATGAAATAACAACGAGAAAAAATATCTGGGCAGGAACGTATGGTGATTTCTACAAATGGTGGAAAGAAAGGGAACAGACGAAACTGGAGATAACCAGTGAACGAAATCTTCTGAAAATAAAGACCAAGGAAACAAATAGCCATCTTCATCTCCATATAATCACGGCTGAAGGAAAACATGCTCTTATTCCATTGCAAAGTGAAATTGACCTGAATAAAATTACATTCAGCCAGATGCCGCAGCCAGAACCATTTGACAGAAAACGATTGAGCATCAAGCAGGGAAGCCTAAAACTGAAATTCAAGGAGATCGAAAATTGGATAAAGAGATGAGAATACTGTACGGAGCTCAACCAGCAGTTGCAATTAAAAAGGGCGGCCTCTACATCCAGCTGCTCAAAACGAAAGAACACATGGAGAAATGTGGATTCCACATTGACCTGAACGATCCGTGGAAGGACCCCGCGCCGGAAGATTATAACCTCTTTCACCTTTTTGGTGCGAATTTCTCCACCAATATCCTGGGAACGCTCATGAAGGATAAGGATATCCCTCTCGTTGTCACACCGGTCTTCTTCTCAAAGCATAGTGCCGGGATGCTTCGTATGGTAAACCGGTCAAATTCGCTTCTCTTTAAGGCATTTAAAATATCAACACCGCATATCTATACAAAGGAGTTACTCGATCGCGCAGATAAAATACTTCCCAATACACCGCGGGAGAGTGAACTCATCACTCATGGTTTTGGCATAAGAGAGGAGAAGGTTTCACTTATACATAATGGGGTAGATGAACGATTTTACAACGCCACAGCTGAACTCTTTGTTAAAACGTATGGGAAAAAGAATTTTATTCTCTATGTCGGTTATATTGGCAACCACAGAAAGAACACACTCAGTCTCATCAAAGCATTGCAAGGTATTGGTGTGCCCGCTGTCTTCATTGGACCGCTGGTGAAGACACCATACGGTGAACTCTGTTTGAAGGAAATAGCTAAAAACAAAAATATTACACTGCTGAAGCCGCTGCCCCACAACTCCCCTCTGCTTGAATCAGCATACGCAGCTTGTGACACTTTTGTGCTCCCGTCACTCTTTGAAACACCCGGTCTTTCTGCGCTTGAAGCCGGACTGGCAGGAGCAAAGATTGTCATTACGAAATACGGCGGGACAAGAGACTATTTTGGTGATGAAGCGCTGTATGTCGAGCCAAACAATATTCAATCAATCAAAAACAGTATAGTAAAATCACTCGTAAAAGAAAAAACGAATACACTCAAAAATCATATTCGCAAAAAGTACCTGTGGTCGTTTATAGCGAAACAAATCGAGAAAATCTACCGTTCTTTCAGGTAATTCCAAGCAAAAGATAAAACTACCGCAAAAGGGCAGACCAGGATATCTGCCTCTTGCCAATAATCCGATAATTAAATGAATTTGTAATTATCTAATCCGGAGAATTTTTCTTGTAAGAGTAATGTGACCTGTTTTCAGTCTGCAAAAATAGACACCCGAGGCAACAATCCTCTCTTTCTCGTCACGGCCATTCCATGATATGGTTTGTGCAAGAAGACGCCTATTGCTGCCAAACGAAAAAGACTTGATCATCCTTCCGCTTATATCATAGATACACAATTCCGTATCCCCTGCATTCTGACCCACACAATAGTCAATTGTTATCCTATCATTGAAAATACTCGGGTAAATGGTCAGGTATGGTTCATGGAGGGTAACCACAGGTTTCTCTTGAACTGCCGCTCCAGTATTGAACAGTATCGAAACATTATCAGTGTTGTAATTCGCGCACGCGATATCAAGATCACCATCTAAGTCAAAATCAGCTGTCTGAATACTCCAGGGACTGGTACCAACCTGGTATTTTGCAGGATTTCCAAATGTACCATCTCCATTGTTAAGGATCACCGCGATGGTGTCTGCACCATTCACCGAAGCCGCAAGGTCTATATCACCATCACCGTCAAAATCGCCACCTATGAGATATCGCGTACTACTACCCGTTAAATAACTTACGGGATTGGCAAATGTACCATCACCATTGTTGAGTATTACAGTAATATCATCGCTTCCATAATTTGCGCTTGCCAGGTCAACAAACCCATCACCATTAAAATCGTTTCCGTATACCGAGTAAGGACTGCTTCCCACAGCATAGTTTGCAGGAGCTGGAAAATTGGCATCACCGTCATTTATGAGAATTGAAACGTTGTTATTTCCAGAATTCACCACACAAATATCAACATCACCATCGTTATCAACATCTTTTACTGCTACGCCGTGTGCCCAGGTCCCGGCAGTATAGATATATGGACCGGAAAATGTAGCGTTTCCGTTATTGAGCATTACGTAAACATTATTGTTGCTCCCCCAGTAGCTGGAGACCACAATATCGATATCCCCATCACCATCAAGATCTCCTCCATCAAGCGAATTACCCATCACGGAAAGCCCATAGGTCACGCTCAGCGTAAATGTTGCATTACCATTATTTTCAAGGATATCCAGGTTTGCGTTTCCTGGTCGGTTATTGATTACAGCAAGGTCTATATCACCATCCCAATCCAGATCACCTCCAAAAATCGCGATTGGTTCAGTTGAACATGTGTAATTTGAAGGACCGGAAAACGTGCCATCACCGTTATTGAGGAGAACGGCTACCGCGCCCTGATTGAGAGAAGCTGCAATATCAATGTCACCATCGCCGTCAAAATCCCCTGCATACTCTCCGCGTGTTTCATTTCCCACCCAGTAATCCTGGCGATTGCCAAATGTACCGGCTGAAGGAGTGGTGATTTCAGCTCCGAAATTCCATGAGAATCCTCTCAGAAATACATTGTTTGTTGCCTGGATAGCTTTGGTGAAGATTGCTGTTATGGTTTCTCCCTCAATGAAATCAAGGTTTGGGTCAAGTGTTGCGGTGAACGAATCGGCATCATATGATATCGAGCCAGGATGACGTCCTGTCTGCGCACCATATACGATGAATGAAGTTGAATCAAGCGATGAAGCATTTATTGCTAAATTGAATGTCCCTGAAATGTTCGTTGATAGTGCTGCAACAACTTGATACTGAAAGGGATTTGTCGCGGTCACCATAAGGGCATCTTCATTGAGGAGGATTGACACATCATCGCTGTTATTGTTTGCGGTCGCGAGGTCCATATCACCATCATTATCAAAATCGCCGGCGGTGAGCGCATAAGGACCATCACCACATCCATAATTTAAAGAAGCTCCAAATGTTCCGTTCCCATTTCCGAGAAGTACGGAAACATTGTCTGAACTGCTGTTTACCACCCCAAGATCAAGCCTTCCATCAGCATCACTGTCAAACGTACACACTGCATATGGGCCACTTCCGGTAACATAGTTTGTCGGTGAACTGAAACCTCCTGTACCATTTCCAAGAAGCACGGAGACATTGTTGGAGCCGTTGTTCGCAACACCTAAATCCAGATTGCTATCTCCATTATAATCTCCGATGCATAGCGCGTACGGCGAAGTTCCTGCTGTGTAATTGGATACTGCGCTGAATGTGCCATCACCAATGCCCAGCATTATGGAGATATTATTCGATCCACTATTTGCCACAGCAAGGTCAATGATTCCATCACCATCAAAATCACCCGAAACAATACCATATGGCACCACTCCTGTAGAATAGGGTACGGGAGGATCGAAGCCCCCGAAACCATCATTTAAAAGTATCGATACATCGTTTGAGTTCGCATTTACCACCGCAATGTCAAGGTATCCATCGAAATTGAAATCCCCGCTGGATAAAGCATTTGGTTGGGTGCCCGTTGCATAGTTATCAGGAGACCCAAAGGTACCATCTCCATTTCCTGGTAATAGTGATATATTATTGGAGCCACCATTTGCGGTGGCAATATCCAAATTCCCGTCTTCATTAAAATCTCCTGCATGGAGTGCGTACGGAGTCGCACCGGCAGAGAAGTGAGAGACAGAAGCAAATGTACCATCACCATTACCTAAACGGATGGAGACATTATTGGAATTCTCATTAGCAACACCAAGATCAAGATTTCCATCACCATTGAAATCTCCGGTTATAACATCGCTTGGTTGACTATCCATACCATAATTCGCTGTTGTTGTAAATACACCAGAACCGTCATCTACACGAGCAGTAAATTGCCAGAAAAAACCTCCAAGGGAATCACCAGAGGTTGATTCGATATCTTCTCTTAGAAGTGCAGTCATTACCTCTCCGCATCTGAAATTGTTATCAGGATTGAGTGTTACCATTTTTGCAGCACTATCATACGAGACTGTTCCTGAAGAATATCCTGTTAGATGCCCGACAAGCTTGAACGAAAGAGGTGTAATGGTCCCCTTGTTCATATCCACGGTAAATACTGCCGAAACATCACTACTATAATTGACATTCAGTTCATTCCGGGCTGGAGAGGTGAGACTAACCTGTGGAATCGTAACAGTTGCCCCGGGACCTCCGTATGCTCCCATGTCATTTCGTGAACCATCAGGATCATTGTATTGAGCAGCTGGATTCCCTGCATCAATGCAGGATGAACCTACATCAAGGTGGTAATCTCCGTTGGACTCATCCACATAAACAGGATCCTCCGAAATACTCCCCGGACCGGCAGAGCAGTTATGATAGTTGTTGCCATTGCCCCAGACATCGTTGTATGAAAAATCAGTCGGAACACTGTTGTTTACACACCCAAGGCCTATATTGCTATTCCCGGTCACAACATTATTCATGATAGTGGGGAGCCACCCACCACTATCATACATTCCATTGTTATTATTTGCAACAGTATTATTTATGACCTGAGCGGCTGAGCTTATGCTTATGCCTGTATATGTATTATCGATAACGACGTTGTTATGGAGAAATGCAGCCGATTGGTTCCACATTACAATACCCTGATCATTGCCTTCCACTCTGTTGTTGCAAATTTCCGGTGCTGCGCCACTATTGCAAAAGATACCTCCACCTCCCGGCATACCGCCATTGTTATCCGCACCAGTAACGGTGAACCCCTGAAGAACTGTAGTATTGGTAATACCGTTTCCTATTGCACGAACAACATCACCAGCATCTCCGCCACCATCAATTATTGAAAGACCTTCTCCCGCGCCCATAACAACCACATCAGCTTTCAGGACAATCTCCTCATAGTATACACCCGCAGCAACCATTACAATATCGCCTGGATTTGCAGCATCTATGCCCTCCTGTATGGTCGGGTAATCTCCAGGAACATGTATTACTTCTGCAAAACAGAAAGAAAAAGACACCAAAAGAAATAAGAAAAAAATCACCGTCCGCATCATTACCTCCCTATGGTAAAAGATACAAAACCAGAACATCATTCATCCCTTAATGTATTTTATCCAAACCTTCTTTAACACCAAAA
>SOKD01000315.1 GCA_004376305.1 Candidatus Cloacimonadota bacterium
TAGCACCATAGGCGGTCTCATTGAATCCTCCATACATCTTGATGGCATTATTAAATCACCGACACTCTTTATGGATGATGTAAAAGTCATGGAAAAGGGAAGATTGCTGACATGATGACTTCAGTTACTCTCTATCGATACCTCTTCTTTTAAAATCAAGAATAATCACAATGCAGGATATAATTGTGTAGAATGAAGAAACGGCTTATTGTTACACTTTACTTTCTCATTTTTATCACATTCATGGTCTTGAGTATTCTGGGAAAGCTTTTCCATTTACCAGGAAACATAACCATTATAATAGGTTTTATTCTCTCCGCTCTCTTTCTTTTTGTTGCCTTTGTCCTCTTAAAATATGATCCACATATCAGTATCTTATTCTGGTTGCCGACTCTCGTTACCTTTTCGAATAGCGCAATCCAATTAACTGGTGGTATTTCTCAATCAATGCTTCTTCCTCTCTACTTTTTGTTGATACTGCTTGTTATGTTCAAGTCTGAAATTCGCGGACTTATCATTACGCTCTCACTCATTTTTATACTTGAGGTTTCCTCGGCATTTGTACACCAGAAAATCACCTTTCATTTCTCAACGATAATAGTACTATTCATCGGCATTTCACTACTCATTTCCCTCTTTGTAAGAAACCTGAAAAGAAGCAAAAAACATGTTGAGAAAAAACTCGATGATATGGAAAAAACAACAAGTGTCCTTACCACCCCCGTGAGCATGGATAATGAGACTGAAATGCTCAGAACCTTCAAATACAGCAAAGAGGGCGTTGACCTCAAAGCAAATGAGAAAATGAAAGAATTCATCAAACCAATTCTTACTATGATTTTTCAGACAATACCTTCCTATTCATCTGTTCTCTTTCTTAAAGATGCAAAAAACGACTCTTTCTTTTTATTCCTAA
Source organism: Candidatus Cloacimonadota bacterium (assembly GCA_004376305.1). Taxonomy (GTDB): domain Bacteria; phylum Hydrothermota; class E44-bin80; order E44-bin80; family E44-bin80; genus SOKD01. The sequence goes on from SOKD01000315.1 coordinate 917, forward strand.
TAAACTCACACAGTGCTTACATTAACAACAATGCAGTGGTAACCCGAAAAACAGGTACATACAATTGGGTAATAAAAGAAAGGGAGCCACTTATCAATGGGCAATTTCTTGCTGATTCAACATTTCTTGAGTACTACAGCAGGGATGAAGATGTACGTTCGCTCATCATGGTCCCCCTGATGGATGAATCAGTGCTCATCGGTCTTCTTATATGTGATAACAAGGATGAGAATATATTCAACTGGGAAACAAAAGAGAAGCTCAAGGTCTTCAGCAATATGATTGTATCAACAATAACTCTTTTTAAAAAAATCTACTTTGCTCAAAAAGCCGTATTCCATTTCTTAACACTTGACAAGATCACAAAAGAGGTGAGTAAGGATTTAGAAACAGATAGTGTATTAAATAATCTTTCCGACATTGCTCAGCAAGCATTTAATTTTGACCTTCTCGTTCTCATCCAATGTAAGGATAACACAGAACCTGTAATTATTAGAACAATCCCCAGTGGAAGCTTTAACTTAGCCGGGAAAAAGGTTTCTATCGATAACTCACTCGCAGGATTCGTTATCAAAAAAAATCATGAAATAATAAAGCAACAAAAAATTAACACTCCCTACTTCTTTATTGGAGAAAAGGGTCTTGATGGTTACCAAAGTTTCTTTGGTGTTCCCATGCGAAAAGACGAAGCAGTTGTTGGGGAACTTGTACTTTTAAATGAAAGCACGGCAAATTTTTCCGATGAAGATAAAGAACCAATAAAATTCCTGGCTGATCTTACATACGTTGCCCTTGAGAAAGCAAAATTGTACGAGGAAGTAAAGGCATTATCAATACGAGACGGGCTCACCGGTGCGTTCAACCATAGATATTTCCAGGAGAAATTAGCAGATGAAATCAGAAGAGTTCAGAGAAGTGGTTTACCATTCGCGATCCTTATGTTTGACATAGACAATTTCAAAAAATTCAACGATACCTATGGACACCAGATCGGTGATAGCATATTAAAACACCTGGCAGAAATCGTAATGAAAAGTATCAGAGAAATAGATATCTTTGCCAGGTATGGTGGTGAAGAATTTATAATACTGCTGCCGGATACTGAAAAAGAAGGAGCCCTTGAGGTTGCAGAAAAAATCAGGTTGTTGATTGAAATACGTCCATTAAACATTCATGACATCATCTACCCCATCACCGTGAGTATTGGATGTGCTGTTTTTCCATCTGATGGAGAAGACAAAAACACTCTTATAAAAAGCGCTGATGACGCACTCTACAGTGCAAAACAGGAAGGACGAAACTGTGTCAGAACAGCAGGCAAACTATAAACCCACCTGTTTCCTTGCAAACCACAGTAATAACTTGATACCCTTATCGTAATTTGATTAAGCGAGATGACTAACGAGAGATTTTACGAAATAATAACCTTGACTTCATTCTGCAAACACAATATAATCGCCTTAAAATGAGTACGCTACTATTCTTCATTAAGCTCAATACAGCATACTACAATTATATCCTCTATTTCATTGCTCTTCTGATTTTTGGAGGCGTTGCGAGAATAATCAATCATTTTATCGAATTGGGTGTTGAGAAAAGCGAATTCGGAAAAAGAGGTATTGCAAAAGTTTTTACACCATTTTTAATACTCCTCTTTTTTACTGCTGGTGAATCGTTATTCTTCATTCTGTTTCGCACAACCTCAGAGATGGAAAAATCTTTTACGTTTTTTTTAAATACACAGATTATCTGGGTGATTTTCTGGATTGCCATGGCAGGATTGAAGTTCCGTATCTATGAAATGTCTCTATCAAGAGTGAATGTCAGAAAATACTATCCAGCGTTGCGCACCGGACTCCTTCTTGTTCTTCTCGCTGTTACGGTATTGAAAAACGGCGAACGAATTATATCATCTTTTTCAGCCTTCATAGCAACACTTTTGCTATTAAGGCTATCTTATATCATCAACCGCATTCCCCTTATTCGGGTAAGACCCCCACAAGAAATCGGTGATAGAATTGTTGCCCGCTGGGATAGTTTCAGTATTACGCTTCCTTACAATATACCTAAAGAAATAATCGATCAGGCAATAAAGATTGCGGAAACATGTGTTAGAACATCCGATAATGTCGGGGAGCGCTCTACCGTGTTGTTGAAAGACCTGAGCGAGCGGGGGATTGTTATTGAAGTAAAATATCTTGTGCTCGTTTCATCAAAAATGAAAGAAACAAAACACGCAATTCTTTCACATACACTTAAATCATTTTCTGACCAAAAAATTCCAATGAGCACCTCATAAATCTGAAATGCAATATAGAAAAGATACAGGTACAATGAAAAAGAATACCATAACAAAAGCAAAGGGAAAAGGATGTTGAAAGAGAAGGTAGAAAAAATAATAAAAAAAATTAGACCCTATTTGCAGCACGATGGAGGAGATATCAAACTCGTTTCAGTTTCAAATGATGGAATTGTGCGTGTGAAACTCACCGGTGCTTGTAAAGGTTGCCCGATGGCAGCAATAACGCTAAAAAACAACGTTGAAGCGAACATTAAAAGGGAAATTCCTGAGATTAAAAAAGTGTTATCGATTTAATTGAAAAAATATGCAGATCTTGTTACCGCAAAACACGCAGGGTTCGCGCAGCTTACTCATGCACCCTTTGTGGCATTTATCCTTGAGCGAAAGGAAGAACTCGAAGGTAAACTCCGTTGGATGAAGTAATGTAATTCTGTAAGGGCGTTCAACTGAATGCCTCTCCTGTTACCTAATTACCAATTACTAAATTACGAATTCTGTGGGGTGTATGAACTAAAGAAGCTTAGAGTGTCGTTATTTTATCAGATTTAATACCCTTATAGACGTTTCTTGTATCAAAAATTGCACGTGCATTCTTCAAAACCATTTCGTAATCAACATCATCATGAGCAGTTGTAATAACAATGCAATCATATTTTTTTACACCTTCCGGTTTTAGTGCAATGGACTTCACTCTCTTTTTGCCCTCAACGAATTCAGGAATAAATGGATCAAAGTAATCCACCTTTGCTCGTTCATCCAACAACAGCCTGAACATTTCAAGGCTTGGTGATTCCCGTATATCATTAACATTCGCTTTATAAGCAAGTCCCAGCAGCAGTATTTTCGAGCCATGTAATGATTTTTTTTCCTTATTAAGAACACTGGAAAGCTTGCTGAGGATAAATCGGGGCATATTACCATTAATATCTGTAGCCAATTCTATGAACCTATTATAGAAGTTGTACATTTTGGCTCGATACGAAAGATAGAGAGGGTCAAGAGGTATGCAATGGCCACCAATTCCTGGTCCGGGATAAAAAGGCATGAACCCAAATGGTTTAGTTGATGCAGCATCAATAACATTCCAGATATTTATACCCATACGATCACACATAATACTCATTTCATTTACCAAACCAATATTCACAGCCCGAAATGTATTCTCAAGAAGTTTCGACATTTCCGCTTCCTCAACAGTATCAACGAGATGAATGTGCGTAAGAAACGTCGCATAGAGCTCGTAAGAGAGCTCCTTTCCTTTTTCAGTCATTGCACCAAGAACCTTTGTAATATTCTTCGTTCTAAAATCCGGGTTTCCCGGATCAACTCGTTCGGGTGAATACGCCACAAAAAAATCCTTCCCCACGACATACCCTAACTGTGCAATTTCTGCAGCAATTAATTCTCTCGTTGTTCCGGGATATGTTGTGCTTTCAAGCACAATAAGCATACCTGGATGAAGAATTTTCTTTATTTCAGTTACTGCAGCAACAATAAAAGATATATCGGGATCTTTTGTTTTTTTGAGCGGTGTTGGAACAGTTATACATATAATATCAGCTTTCTTCAGTATCCTGTAAGATGATGAAATGCTTATATTCTTCTTGCGAATGACGAATTCTTTTATATCAGTGTTGTTCACATCAGTCACATACGTTTTCCCCCTCCGCAGTTTCTTTATCTTCTCTTCTGAAATATCAACACCCAGAATGCGAAATCCAACCCTGGCGAATTCAACCGCCAGAGGTAAACCTACATATCCAAGCCCAATAATTCCAATCTTTGCTTTTTTCTGTCTGATCTTTTTGAGTAATACCGGCAAATAGTCTCTTCTGTTCTTCATTATAAATTAATTCACTCTATGTAAAGGGAATGCACAATTTTTATGCACGAGGAAAATTACGTTCAGAATGAACCATCATTCGTGAAGAATATAAATATGCTTTTTGAGTCCTGGATCAATAAATATAATGGATTGGCCTTTCTCATCCATCCCCACAAGCGCATAATGAATAATAAAGGTGGAATCACCAGGTGATGCATATACCGAATAGAAGATTGTCCCCGGATCAGCTTTCAAAAACGAATTAACACCATCCGGATTGTCATCTTCGAATGCTATAGGATCTGAGTATACATTGTCGATTATTTCATCATCGGTCATCTGAACAAGTGTGTAGGGATTTGCGGGAAGGCTTCCATTATTAATGTACTTCTTAAATTCCTTATGCGTGCGAGGATACTTTCCTTCGTTGAAAGCAGCATAATTTTCCACTGCTGCTCTTATTTGATACATATTCGTTTTAACATCAGCGATCTTATTTTCCCTCCGAATGGTTTTGTAATTTGGATACACGATCATATAAATAAGAAAGAGTAGTGCAAAGAAAATTAACACATTCATTAACCTTACCAATCCCTTTTTATACACGCTTCCTCCTTCTCTTCAATTGTTCCAAGCAAAACAACATTGGAAATATACATAAATTCTACGGGCTTGTCAAGAAAAAAACCCGAACACTCCTGAAGGTAAGGGTCTCATTATCTTACCTTAGTTTGATCGATTGAATTATCAGTGTTTTCCTCACCTCTAATCCTGATAGGTGCACATACGATGTACTCTTTTGTTTCAATGATTTGGATTTTTCTTCACCTGTTTCATTGCCTTGAGAACCTGAACAGTAACCTCTGCCTGAATTTGCTCACTTTCAAGGTCCACAGCTGTAAGGGCATGACCTTTAACATTTGCTGCGTACTTCGGTTTCAGGTGATTCAAACTGTATGCAACAACATCAGCCTGGCACCGCTCACAGTTGCAAAAATCTTTTTCCTCTTCCGTAAGATTGTGCGAAACTCGTTTTACGATATCCTCAAGAAAATTTTTTATCTCCATTATTTGCTCCTATATAACAATGGTTTCCTTTACAAGTCTTCCTTCTCTGAACCGGGTAAAATCAAGCAATGTAACTTCCGGAATTGAAACATAATCTCCCTGGATGAGCTTCTCAGAAATACACTTGCCAACAGCAGGTGCTTCCATAACGCCATGACCACTAAAACCAGTTGCAAAGATCAAATTTTCAATATCAGGATGATCACCTATTATTGCATTCTTGTCCTTTGTATTATGAGCATACAGACCTCCCCATCCATTCTTAATTCTACAATACTCCATTCCGGGTATTCTTGCCTGCATATACGAGTTCATTATATCCACATAATATTTCTTTTCCATTTCATAATCATATCCCGGTTTCTGGTCAGCCTTCGCTCGTCCTACAAGGAGATCATCTGCTTCCGGATGGAAATAAACACCATTATCAATGATAATCATCGGAATCTTCCCAAAACCCTCTATGGGTGGCTTATTAACTAAAAAGAGCATTCTCTTGAGGGGAACAACGGGAATATTCTGTTCCTCGGACACACCTGATCGTTCTAAAAGATCATGTGAAAATGCACCAGCAGCAAGTATAATCTTCTCTCCGGCAATAAAACAGTCATCCCTTACAATAACCCCATCAACTTTTCCATCTTTAATGGATAGTTTTTTAACTTCTGTATTCTTGTTAATTTCCACACATTCCCGATAGTTCTTACATGAAAGATCAAAGTATGCAATGGCACAGGCAGTGGGATTGAACACACCACAATCTGCACCAAATAATCCCCCTACAATTTCCTTAAGTTCGAGCATTTCAACTATTTCACTGTCAAGATGATCAAGACCAGGCTTGTAACCGGGTATCATTTCCATTATCTTCACAGGATCAAGTAGTTCAGTTTTTACTCCGCTTTCCTCCCAGAACTTCCTGAATTTGATTATCGTTTCCCAGTCCTTTCTATAATAGGTAAAAAGGTATCCTCTCTGTTCAAACCCAATGGAAACTCCGGTTTCCGCTTTGAAATTTTTGAAACTCTCAATACTCATCGTTGTCAATTTCATATTAACAACTGTTGACCATATATTTCTGAAACCGCCCGCAGAAAGCGCAGTTGATTCATCAGCCATCGAGTTCTTCTTTTCAAAAACTGCAATTTTCCCCTTGTAACCATCTTTTAAAAGATTAAAGAGGATACTCCCCCCAATTATCCCCCCTCCAATGATAATTATATCATTTCCCGTACGCATTACCGGCTCCCTTCCAAAAAGGCTTAATCTTATAAACCGTAGCCTATCCTCCTGCGCTCTTGCTTCGGAGGATAAGCACAGAGAAATTCTTACTTATTTCTATGATTTAAAATAACGCTGCGGTTTTGCGCTCTCTGTGGTAAAATCTGTCGCTATTATAGCAAAACGTGCTTGAAATG
>SOKD01000217.1 GCA_004376305.1 Candidatus Cloacimonadota bacterium
TGTTGCAGTAATATTCTCGATGACAACGGCTCGCTGAGCTGCATGCAGGGGAATTAAAGATGCAAGGAGAAGAGCAAAAAGAACAAAAGTCTTTAATTGATGCATAGAACCTCCTTTTAAGGTTATTATTGAACTTCAGCAAAAAGATTGACTGATTCGACTTCGGTCGGCTCTCCCAGTGAACTAAAGGTAACGGATATCTTCTCTGTACCTGTATTCGTATTTGTATGGATCTTAATATCAAACGTATCAACAACACCAGGGTTGATAGAAAGCGTATCAATTATCGTTGGAACAGGCGGGTAACAGAGACCACCAGAACACATAAACCAGGACCACCCAGCGACCGTATCCACCTCACTCGCAACGAGTTCATACTCATCCGCAACAGTTCCGGTGTGCTCAAGGTACAGGTAAAATGTGGCAATGGATTCAGGCAATACTGTCAGAAAGGTATCAGGAGCAATCGTTAGATTGTACTCGTAGGAAGCAGCTGTTGCTTTTCCAATATTTTTGGCTTTTCCTTGATGGATGGTTTTGCTACTTATATTTTGGATAAAGGCTACCACCCACACCGTACCCGTTGGATGCCACATAAGTGGAATACTGCCACTTGTACTGAATGTATCATCCTGCAATACTGAAAAATCCATCCCGCTCTCACCGGGAAAAACCTGGCGTGCAACAAAATCATACACTGAACCATCATGAATGACGCTATCTTCCAGAAGAACAATAAAAAGTTTCCCCGTTACATCTGCCTGCGAAAGGAGTTGAATGTCGTAGCTGATCGATGTTGCATTATTAAAACTTGCCTGAAGCAGCAAAAACTTCAAGTCAGACCTGTCAGCGTATCTGCTCTCCATTATATTCGTAAAAATGGAAAAGAGATCGCCTGATGCACCAACATTCTCTTCAATCCCGTCAAATTCAACCGTTGGATATCCTCCAATATTATAGAGAGCCTCCCTCTGGCTGACAAAGGCTGAGCAGGGGCTTAGCGTATCCCCAAGAATCCGCACATGATACTCAATTATTATGAGACTGTCGCCATGTATAGCGAAAAGGCTATCAAGCGCTTTTTCAGCAACGGGACAGTTCGGGCAATCATGGTATGTAAACATTTCAGCAATGACATTTCTCTTGTAGCCGCTCTGCGGATCCGGTTCTGTTCCATTCTTCTTCGTACAATTAAGGCATAGCAAAGAGAATAATACTGAAAACACAAGAGTTGATATCAAAAGCTTCCTCATTTTACCTCCTTTTTAATTTATACTATTTTAGTAAAATATCAACAATTTGTCAAGTTTTTTGTGCATTGCTCTCTGTATCAATAAGAAAACCAGATCACTGTAAATGGTTATATTTCGCCGTTTCACAGTTTTTGTTGTCCTTCCGATATCGCTTTTTTTCTTGACTTTTGCCTTTTCCCGTGCTACATGAGACATCCAAAAAGGAGGAACGATGAGAATTATTAAAATGCTTCTCATTTCTTTGACGATGCTCTATGCAGTAACAGCCTCAGCAACCCTCTCTACTATTGGGCAAAAAGGCATGCTTCAAACAATAACAGCAGAGAACGAAGGAAAGGGAATAATCGGCATCGGCGGCTATGGGCAATACTGGCAGAGTTCGGTTGACCTGCTTACCCTTACAAGCGATTACAAAAGGGGCATAGGCAACTATTTTGTATCGTATGTTCCATATAACGTTCTTGAGGTATTTATTGCCCAGGCAGCAGGCGCTTATCAGCAAGAGAACCCGGCGGAACGAAATGTTGGCGTTGGCGATACATACCTTGGTGCAAAATACACAAATAAATTACGCGGTTTCGCACAATGGGGTATTTCCAGCTCAATTCGAATGCCAACAGGTGAACCTGAATATGGACTGGGAACAACTGCATTCGAAAACACTTTTCTTCTTTCTCTCGATTTATCAGGCTATGATATAACACCATTCAAACTGCATTTTAATATTGGTTATGTCAAAACAGGGGAAAGCGAACCCGAAACATATGAGGCGAGTGATGCTCTGATCATCAGATCAGCGGTTGTTTTGCCATCACGAATATTCAGCCCATTCATTGAATACT
>SOKD01000192.1 GCA_004376305.1 Candidatus Cloacimonadota bacterium
AATTCCAGCTTCCACCTGCAGCCGCACTATCCCATCCTGCCGACATGGTGATGACATCAGCACCCTGGATCAGGCAGAAATTTACGCAGTTCTGGAGCACCCTCATGCTGCCGGGAACACCTCTCAAAACCATAATTTCCGCATCAGGTGCAGCACCGCACTGACTGCCTGCCGTTCCATCACTGGCTACGGTTCCGGCAGTATGGGTTCCATGCCCGTGGGTATCCATAGGATCATTATCATTGTTGATGTAATCCCAACCATGATTCGGGTATGAACCACCGCCGTCCCACATATGTGAGCTAAGGTCATTATGGTTATAATTGCAACCGGTATCAATATGTCCAACAACAACGCCTGCACCGGTATAGCCTTCTGCCCACGCATCGTCCGCATTGATCCTGAGAACACCCCAGACAATCTCTCTCGATTCAGGAGTTTCTCCACCAATTCCATACTCGGTTTTCCTGCCGAACGGCTTGGTTAATTTGTCATCAAGCCAGATAAGGGCAATGGTGGGATGATTTGCAATTTGTTCAATGACGTTTTTCGTTGCCATCATTCCGATGGAGTTGGTAAGCCACAATTCACTGAGACGATCAACCTTCCCTTCTCCTGCCATACTCTCGAGGTACTCCATAACATCATTCTGATACTCAGCGGTGAATTCCTGGAGCGTATTGATGGTGATGCTTCGTCTCGAGGATTTGGGTAAATCTTTAACGAGATTGTAGAGAAATTGGGTATCAATGTTCTTATCGAATTCGACGATTACCGGGAGCAATTCGTTCGCGGATGAATTCTCCATTTTTTCCTTGAGTTCCTCGTCTATCTTTTGGGGATATGTTCTGTAGGTGAAATCAAGCTGACCATCGTATCCTTTTGCACTGAATACAAGCGGATTTGGTGTACAATCGATGTCTGGATCGCCTGATCCTCCTGATTCCAGATAGACAATAATCAGCCAGTTGTTGTCGAATCCCAAATTCTGAATCTCCTGCCAGGAGTTGTTAAAGTAAATCCAGTCTCCTTTTCCATCGATAGCAGGACCTGCATCCATGGAAGCAGGATAGGTACCGGCAGTATGCGTAACCTCTACCGAACACCAGAGGTCACCGGTTCCCGGTATGGTCACCGGGTTGCTCAGCATGACGGTTACCCATTCATCAGGCGCACTTGATGTGTAAGGTTCTGAGGTGATCATGGCGCCCGGAGTGGTTGCTGTGCCATCGTCGTATACCTTGACGACATTGTTGAGGTCTCCGGAAAATTTGTGGAATTTAATGCCGCTGATGGTCCAGCCGGTGAACGGACCGAGCTCGGTGGGTGTTAATCTGATTGCAAACTCGAAGGTACCTCCTGCAGTGAGACCAAGCGCGTTGTTATAGACGAGTGAACCGTACCAGAGACTGTCATCCTGCCTGTAAGCCGGTGTTTCGTACATGCGTGCAACAGAATGATCATAGGTGTCAGGTGACAAGGAGAAGACATTACCCGATGATGTAAGGACAACAGCTTGTTTTCTAACTGTGCTCTCGGCAAACACCAACGTTATACCGAGAACAAGTATTACTGCACAAAAAAGAGTTTTTCTAAGCACAAAAACCTCCTTTTACTAAAATTTGTGAAATAAAGTTCACCTCCTTTCCCATAAATTATATCACGTTACTGGAGTTTGTCAAGGTTTTATCAGGAACTCTTTCTTTTTTTTCGCCGAAGATCCATGCCCAGAGGATTACAATAATTCCAATGGTAACAAAAGAGTCGGCAATATTAAAGACAGGCCAGTGAAAACGTTTTACACTAACGTCGATGAAATCGATCACCTGTTGTATTCTGAATCGGTCAATGAGATTTCCAATCGCACCACCAATAATCATGGCAAGGCCAACATAGAGAAGACATCCTTTTTCCTTTAACCGTGAAAAATAAAAGATAAGAAGGAGTGTGGCAATAGATGTCAGTACCATCATGAGTAGTGGCGGACCCACGGGAATTCCGAATGCCGCATTTGGGTTTCTGACGTAGGTGATTCGAACAAAAGAACCAATTACTCTGATGGATTGACCCAGAAACATCGTGTTTGAAATAATGAATTTTGAAATTTGGTCACAAATAATAACGGAAAGGGGAACCAAAATGAGAATTTTCCATTTTATTTTCATTTTTAGCGTGCCATCTTTTCTTCTTGTTCCTTACATTTCACGCATAATTTCGCATACGGTTTTACCTTCAGTCGTTCTCGTTCAATCTTCTTGGAGCATTTTTCACATTTTCCATAGGCTTTGTTTCGAATCTTCTCAAGTGCTTCATCAATAACTGTGAGCCTGTTACCGTAACTTGACACTATGATAGATTCCTCTTCCTTATCTGCTGTTTCAGAACCAATATCAGCCATGTGGTAAGGATATGCAAAGGTGTCTGAGGGTGTATCAATCTTATGCTCATGTTTATCAAGTCCTCTTGCGAATTTCGCTTTTTCCTTCATTAAGAGATTCTGAAAGAACTTGAGGTCCCTTTTATTCATTTCCCCTCCTTCAATGTGTCGTAACACTGCTCACAGATTGTTGGATGGTCCGAAAAATTCCCAACTGTTTTGGAGAAGACCCAACATCTCATGCATTTTTCACCATCAGCTTTCATTACCTTAACGGCAATGTCTTCATTTTCTTCTTCGTAAGCTTCCCCGGATACATAGTTATCGATCTCTATACTGGAAACGAGAAAATAGACCTTTAAATCTTTCATAAGTCTGAGTAAAAAGTCTTTCGTTTCAGGGCTTTTGCAATAGATTACAATACGTGCTTCAAGTGCATTCCCAATTGATTTGTCTTTTCTCTTTTTCTCAAGAGCACGGTTCACTACATCTCTATAACCCTGTAGTTTCTCAAAGACGGCTTCAAGTTCTGGGTCAATCCAATTATTGTTGATTTCCGGGAATAAACTTATATGTATGCTCTCTTCCTCCCTTTTAAAGTAAGGTGAGAGTTGCCATATTTCCTCAGCTGTAAAAGCAAGAATTGGAGTAATGAGAAGCAGTAGGTTTCGGAGTATCACATGGAATACCGTTTGTGTTGACCGCCGTTCAGGTGATTTTTTTCCATGTGTATAGAGATTATCTTTCATTATATCGAAATAGTAGTGAGAAAGCTCGGTCGTACAAAAATTGTGATATGAATGTGTAACTTTGTTGAAGTTAAAGTGCTTATAACTGTCAACAATGTCTTTTGTAAGTTGTGTCAGTTTTGAGAGCATGAGCCTGTCCATTGGATACAGATCCTTGAATGGGATAGCATCTTTATCGGGATCGAAATCGAACAGATTTCCCTGCAGAAACCTGAATGTATTACGGATTTTTCTGTACATATCGACAGTATTATCTAATGATTTATAATTAAAAGCGACATCGGCAGCGAAATCTATGGATGCAAACCACAACCGTAAAATGTCCGCGCCATATTTTTTGCAGATTTCATCAGGGGATATGCTGTTTCCCAATTTTTTCGACATTTTCTTCAGATTTGAGTCCAGTACAAGGCCATGCGTTAATACTGACTTGAATGGAACCGTATCATCAATTGATTTGCTGACAATGAGTGAGAGCTGAAACCAACCTCTGTGCTGGTCAACGGCTTCGAGATACAGATCCGAAGGCTTGCTTAACTCACTTCTTTCTTCGAGCACTGCCTTATGACTCATTGAAGCATCAAACCACACATCAAATATATCAGTTTCCCTCTCAAATCGTGTTCCCTTGCAGGATGGGCATTGAAAATTATTCGGTAAAAAGTTTTCAATGGGATCGCTGAACCAGCTATCAGCAGTTTTTTCTTTTACGATTGTTGCAGTTTTCTTGATGATTTCAATGTCGAGTATTGTTTTTCCACAATCCTTGCAATAGACTGCTGGGATGGGAACTCCCCATGCTCTTTGTCTGGATAATGTCCAGTCAGGTCGTGTCACGATCATATTGTAAATTCTCTCTTTGCTCCATTCCGGAATCCAGGTTGAATTGTTTACGGACTCAAGCAAACGCTCTCGGAGATTCTTGTGATCAACATTGAGAAACCACTGTTCTGTTGCCCTGAAAATTAATGGTTTTGAACATCTCCAGCAATGTGGGTACGAATGTTCGAGTGTTGTTTGGTGCAGGAGTAAACTGCGTTCATCGAGCCGCTTTAGAATATCGGGATTTGCGTCAAAAACGATTTTTCCTTTTGCGAATGGTACTTCATCGGTGAATTTTCCTTCATTGTCAACCGGTGAGATAACAGCGAGCTTGTAAACAAGACTGATCTGGTAATCTTCGTAACCGTGACCGGGAGCAATATGAACACAACCCGTTCCCGTTTCCATATCCACGAAATGGGCGCAAATTGTTACTGATTCTCTGTCATCGAAGATCGGATGTTGTGCTTTCAAACCTTCGAATTCTCCGCCCTTCATCTTCTTAATGATCTTATATGACTCAATACCAAGTGTTTCCTTTGTTTTCTCGAAAAGTGCTTCTGCAACAATATAACCTTCATTGTTCCACGTGAACACCACATATGTTTCTTGAGGGTGAAGCGCAACCGCAACATTTGCGGGGAGAGTCCATGGTGTTGTTGTCCAGATAATATACGATGTTTTGAGTTCTCCCGGGAAGTCTTTGATGGGGAAGGCTATGTGCACAGACGGCGATGTGTGCTGCTCGTATTCTACTTCAGCTTCTGCCAGCGCAGTTTTGCAAGAAGAACACCAGTGGATAGGTCTTTTCCCCCTGTAAATATATCCATTTTTTACAATTTCCCCAAACCCTTCAATAATTATTGCTTCGTATGAAGGATCCATGGTTAGGTATGGATTTTCCCAATCTCCGAAGACACCAAGACGTGGGAATTCCTCTTTCTGGATTTCGAGAAACGTATTGGCATAAGCACGACATTTTTGTCTAATTTCCATCTTTGTTGGATTTAGGTGTGCTTGCCGTATTTCATTCATTACGTTATGCTCGATGGGCATTCCATGACAGTCCCAGCCGGGGATGTAAGGAGCATAGTATCCTTGCATAGAAAAACACTTAACAACGAAGTCCTTCAGTATTTTATTGAAGCCCGTGCCCATGTGAATATGTCCATTTGCATAGGGTGGACCATCGTGGAGAATATATGATTTATTTTTGTCCCTTTTCTTTAGAATTTTTTCATATGTCTTCTTTTCATTCCAGAATTTCAGGATTTCCTTCTCTTTCTGAGGAAGGTTTGCTTTCATAGGAAATGTAGTAGTGGGAAGATTAAGTGTTTCCTTATAGTTCACCTGGATGCTCCTTCGAACTCAATTTCAGAAAAGCCTTTACCTTTTCATTATCAGGGGCGAAATCGAGTGTTTCTTTTAAAATATTGTTTGCCGTATCCTTATCTCCCTTTCGGTAATGAGCAACGGCGAGTTTGATTCTTGCATCGATGTACTGTGGATTTATACCAATCACCTTTTCGATTTCAGCGATTGCTTCGTCATACTTCTGCATTTTTATGTAAGTGCTGCCGAGAAGCGTCCGAATATCGAGATATTGAGGAGCAATTTTGAGTGCCTTCCGAAATTCTTGCTTTGCATTTTCAAATTCTTCAATTTCAAGATAGTTAATGCCAAGCTCTTTATGTGCATTAGCAAGTTTTGCCTTCATTCCTGAGGTTAACCTACCCTCCACCTGCTCCAGTTTCATTGCTTTTTCATACTCCGTAACCGCTTCAGTGTAGCGACCCATTTCATTGAAGGTAATCGAAAGGTTGAGATGTGCCTCAATGTAGTTGGTATTCAACTCAAGTGCCTTTCTGAAAGCATTGACAGCCATCTTGTATGAACCGAGCATACAGTACATCAGCCCGAGCTGGTTGTGAATATCGGGAAAATCCGGAGCCTTTTCACGTGCCTCTATAAGGAGCATAAGTCCTTCATTAACTTTTCCTTGGTCAAAAAGTGCATTTCCCTTCTTTATTTTTTCTCTGAGTTCAGGATCCATATTTCCTCCAGCTATTGACTACTCTTTTGTGAATAAAAAAGATACATGAGTCCGCCAACAATAGCAGTAATTATTGCTGGCTCCAGAAAACGGGCTATGGATATTCCGCTCTTCTTTATACCCTTTTTAAGATTTGTATATGCCTTTTTTGACAGTTCGTTTTCCAATGATTCGTCCCGTTCTCTTGCTATGAAAATCTCCCCTGTATAAGGATCAACAAGTCTGTATGAAAGGACAATGTGCGCTTTTCGCAGCACAACAGTTTCGCCCCAGAATTGGTCCTTTTCTTCTATGAGGACGTTTTTGCTCATAACCTTAAAGAAAAGAGTAGGTTCTTCCCAATCTGTTTCATCCTCAACAAGGTAGACAATACCATCTTCAATTTTCAGTTCATTGACAATGGTTTCAATAATGATAACATCAATTGACTCCTCATGTTTATCTGTTTGTTTTACAATGGTGATCTCTGTAAAGCCTTCTGTTATGATGTCGCGAGCTATGATTTTGCCAATTTTTCTAAAACAGATATTCAGAAGTTCTTGATCGGTCAGCTCCTTTTCTGCTTTTTCTGCAAGAGCAGATGTAAAGAACAAGAGCATACAGACGAGTGTACACAATTTCATAACAGTGCAATATATACAATCAGTCTGCCAAAGTCAAGAAAAAAAGGTTTTCAAAATACTCTTGACTTTGTTAAGAACAAGGATATAATTGATTGCGATTATACCCTATGCGCATCCGTTCTTCGGGGTTCTGTCTCTACTGAAGATGATTGGTGATAAGCGATATCAATGTGGAGGTCCAATGAAGGTTTTCAGATTGGCGGCTGTTTCATTTTTTCTTTTTATGCTTTTTCTACTGATACCGGTAAGTGCATATGCCAACGAACCGATAGTACCACTGATGATGCTTTTTGTGGGATCTGGTGGGTTGGCACTGACACTGGCTTCTCTCATTGGTTTTGCAGTTGTTGTGGTAATTAAATGTGCAGTATTTTTGTGGAAAAGTGATTTCAGGTCATGGTTGGCTGTGTTGTATGTAATAATTGCAAATGTTGTTTCAACTTTTATTGGTATTATTGTTGCCAGCATGTTTTCGTCCTCTTTCGCTTTTCCCGTTGGTGTTGTAATTCTGTACTTCCTCTTTCTGGTTCCTGCTCGCAGAATACGACAATTCAAGCGATATTCAAAGCATTCAGCATGGTTTATTGCATTTGTCCTCTTAATAATAACAGCTTTTTCCGTTGTTATATTTGGAGCCATGAGTGGTTTTATGTCGGTTCCTTACATTTACTGGCCTTTAAAAGTTGTAATGACGACCATTGGTATCGGAATAAGCCTTATTATTAGCGTTTTATACGAGGAATCTATAATTGCGGGGTTATATAAAATTCAGAAAAAAGAGAGAAAATCTTTCATGAAACCAGTACTGTGGGCAAACATTATTGCATTGGGCGCATTAATGCTACTTGGAGCAGCAATTGCATTACCAAAACGATTTTCTT
>SOKD01000182.1 GCA_004376305.1 Candidatus Cloacimonadota bacterium
CAGGGACAGATCAGGAACATAATGGTATTATACGACATGGTAGCAAGTTATTATATGCTTACTGTGAAGCAACGGTTCCAAAGGTAACATGTATTATTGGAAAGGCTTATGGTGGTGCATACATTGCAATGGGTAGTAAGAATCTTAGGGCGGACATAAACTATGCATGGCCAACCGCAGAAATTGCTGTTTTGGGTCCAGAGGCTGCTATAACAATCGTTCACAGAAAGGATCTCAAGAATTCCAAGAACCCAATTGAGATCAAAAAGAAATTAGCAAAAGAATATCGCCAAAAGTTCGCAAATCCATACATTGCGGCAGAAAAGGGAATAATTGATCTTGTTATTGACCCGATTGAAACTAGGATAATGATTGTAAAGGCTCTAAATGTATTGCAGAATAAGAGGGAATCAAGACCGGTTAGGAAACATGGTAACATTAATCTTTAGGGGAGATCTGAAATGGGAAAATTAATCTCAAGTATATTAATTGCAAATAGAGGCGAGATAGCACTAAGAGTGATTAGAGCCTGCAAGGAAATGAAGATAAAATCTATTGCACTTTATTCCGATGAGGATTTACGATCAAAACATGTAAAGAGTGCCGATAAAGCATACTATCTCGGTCCCCCAGCACCGACCAAAAGTTATCTTAACATTGACAAGATAATTGAAATTGCTGAAAGTGCGGGGGCTGAAGCAATTCATCCCGGGTATGGATTTCTTTCCGAAAATGAGACCTTCGCAGCAAAATGTGAAGAAAAGGGAATTATCTTTATTGGTCCGACAAGTGAGGCTATGGCGCTTACTGGTGATAAAATGAAGTGTAAAGAAATAATGAAAAAAGCTGAAGTTCCAACAATACCAGGTAGCGATGATATCTTAGAAGAAGTTGATAAGGCAGTTGAGATTGCTCAAGAAGCTGGATATCCTGTTCTACTTAAATCTGCATACGGTGGCGGTGGCAGAGGTATCCGGTTTGCAGACGACGAAAAGAAGCTTAGAGAAGAATTTGAAATTGCAGCTGCTGAATCAAGAGCGGCATTTGGTAAATCTGGACTGTATGTTGAAAAATTCCTGCAAGGAATAAGACACATAGAGTTCCAACTCGCTAGAGACTCCAGTGGGAACGGCAGACATCTATTTGAACGAGAATGCTCCATACAGAGACGTCATCAAAAGTTAATAGAATTTTCTCCATCTTCTGTAGTAGATAAGAAAACCAGAGCAAAGATAGGAGAAATAGCTGTTAGGGCCGCAGAATCAGTAGACTATCTTAATGCAGGAACTGCTGAATTTTTAAGGGATGAAAAGGGTAACTTTTATTTCATTGAGGTTAACTCTCGTCTTCAGGTCGAGCATCCTGTTACAGAATTAGTCACAGGCATCGACCTTGTTAAATTGCAGATTAGAATTGCATGTGGTGAGGAGATTCCATTTAAACAATCCGATCTCAATCTGAACGGTTCAGCAATAGAATGCAGAATAAACGCTGAAGATCCATTTCATGACTTTGTGCCATCAGTTGGACTTGTACCAGATTGCAATCTTCCTTATGGACCTGGTGTTAGGGTGGATACATATTTGTATCCTGGGTGCAACGTGTCAGGCTATTATGACTCTTTGGTCGCAAAATTGATAACATGGGGACAAGACTTTAATGAAGCAAGAGTAAGAATGTCTAATGCATTGGATGAATTTTTGATAGAGGGAATAAACACAACTATTCCATTATACAGAACAATAATGAACGAGAAGAACTTTATTGAAGGGAAGATTTCAACTGATTATTTAGAAAAGTACGATATGCTAAATGTAATGCAGACTGAGCTTAAAGCAAAACAAATGAAGGAATCTGATTCCGCTATCGCATCCGCATTGCTTTTTTCTGAATATATGAAAGGACAATACAACACAGGAAATTCATCAAAAGATCTCTCTTTGTCAAACTGGGTGAGGACAGGTAATCAAAAAAATGGAATTTAAAATAGATAACCAAGATAGCGTACTATCAGGGTCAATTAAGGAATCCCGTGGTAACGGCAAGATTGTTGCTACTATAAATGGTAAAGAACATTCCATCA
>SOKD01000206.1 GCA_004376305.1 Candidatus Cloacimonadota bacterium
CGTTTCTCGCAAAGAAGTTATATGTTAGGTAATCATTCCTTTTCATTGAAGTTTCGGATGTAGGAATTTTTTGCTCATTTAAGATTTGGAATTTTGTCATTTTCTTTTTATGTTGCTACTCGCTGTCTTTTTCTATCCCTAAGAGCCGTCTGCGCAGGAGGTCAAGAGCAGCTTGAACTGCCTGTTTTCGTATACTATCCCGTATCCCTGGAAAATTGAATTTCTTTGAATACGTAGATTTATCATCTGAAATACCGATGCAGACAAGCCCGACAGGTTTATCCTCTGTTGCTCCACCAGGACCGGCAATTCCGGTTATGGATATTCCGTAATCTGCCTTCATAAGGCTTCTCACCCCATCTGCCATGACCTTTGCTACTTCCCTACTTACCGCCCCTTTTTGTTTCAGTAATTTTTCTTTTACCTTGAGAAGTTTTTTCTTTGCTACGTTTGAATAGGAGACAACACCTCCGAGGAAATAGAGTGAACTGCCCGGAACATTCGTGATGGTTTTCATAAAAAGCCCGGCCGTGCAGGATTCTGCAACGGCAAGCGTTTTTCTACGCATTGAAAGAAGGATTCCAATAACCCGTTCAAGTGTTTCATCATCGCTTCCGTAATAGTAATCATCAATTTTATCGATGAGTAGTGACGAAACTTTTGTAAGTTTATTGCGTCCGTTTTCCATTGTATCTGCTTCGACCGTGATCCGAATATCAACGCCGGTAAAGTGTGGAAGGAAGGCAATATTCCCTGTTTTTTGTATACTCTGTAATTTTTCATAGAGTTCCGATTCTGTGATGCCGGTTGTATGGATGGTTTGCGAAAGGATAACATTTCCGCCTGCTTTATCTTTGAGATACGGTTTTACTGCTTGAGTGAAAATGGTTTTCATCTCCGTAGGGACACCGGGAAGGAGTATGATTATCCCGAATTCTTCTTCGAATAATAATCCTGGAGCTGTTCCCAAAGGATTATCAAGGATCATTGCGCCCTGGGGGATAAGTGCTTGTGAAGTGTTAACATGCGGCATTCGAATACCCTTCTTCGCAAAGTGTGTCTGAATATCCAGTAAAACCTTATCATTGAGAACAAGTCGTCTCTTTAAAAAGGCTGAAACAGTTTTCTTTGTGATGTCATCATGCGTGGGTCCTAATCCGCCGGTTATAATAATCGCATCTGCTCTTTCCAAACCACTTTTGAGTGACTGAAGGATCACCTTTTCTTCGTCTGGAATGATGACTGTTTTTCCTACTTCGATACCGAGTTTTGTCAGTTCTGAAGCAATGAATGCTGCATTTATGTCGGTAACACAACCCAGCAAAACTTCATTGCCAATAACAATAATTTCAGTTTTCAATTCTATCCTTCTATTTTTCTGATAATCTCTACATTACGAATATGAATAGTTTCAGCCAACACGTGAAGAACATTGTACCATGTTTCCATTATGCAATTCTATGAAAGACATAAATAAAAATCCAGAGAGCAATACTGGAATACATCCCCGCAATGACATCGTCAATAACAACGCCCCATCCGCCTTTGAGTTTTTGAGAGTCACTAATGGGAAAAGGTTTCACTATATCAAAGAATCTAAAAAGGAAAAATCCAACAGCATAATAAAGAATTTTTTGCGGAACCGCAAAAAGGGTTATAATCATTCCAATCGATTCATCAATAACGATTCGTCGATCATCTTCGCCCCAAAAGCGTTCGAGTTTGAAAGCGATCCAGACACCGAGTGCAAAAAGAATAACAATGGAAATGACATATATAACCGGAGCTCTAAACAGGAACCAGAGAATAACACAAACGATGAGAGATGCACAAGTTGCCGGCGCAAGTGGAAAATATCCGATTCCCAGAAGCGTTCCTAATAATTGGTAGATGAGAGGAGCCCTGCGATTTCTCATAATCTTTTGAAGCTTTCTTTTTTCTTCATAGTGTGTGCACCTGAATTTTTGCAAGTTTGTTTGTATCAATAACCGCAACGGGCAATTCATTGAAAAGTATTATGTTTTTTGCGTAGTCCACGGTAACGAAATCGCTCAAGTTAATAGCCATGTC
>SOKD01000145.1 GCA_004376305.1 Candidatus Cloacimonadota bacterium
ACGGTTGTAAATGATCCTGCGATTGACCGGCCAACACCATGACCAGTTTGGATACAAACCAATACCGGTCGGGTCTTCAAGCCCTCTCCGAGCCATCATGTTGCCATCCTCGTTGTAACTTCCCGAATAGAGCCAGTTTCCGCTCATGGTTGTTCCGTCATCTTTGAGTTTGGTGAAGTTTACCAGCAGTTTTCCCGCTGTTAGATCATACCCATTGATCTCCTTCGCAACATCCTTGGGATCGGGATGCTCACCATAGGGCCAATGCAACTTTGTTACGGGATCGGGATACTTACCACCTCTCTTCTTGTACAGGTCCTGAAGTTTGAGCATAATATTGCTCAGTATCCAGAGGTCATCTTTTGCATCTCCCGGTGGGTTCGCACCCTTATAGCGCCACTGCGCCCATCTTCCGCTGTTTGTAATACTTCCCTCTTTCTCAAATGAAGCAACAGCGGGGAGACGAAAGACCTCTGTTTTGATTTTCTTGGGATCCATCCCCGGACCTTTCCAGAACGATGATGTTTCGGTATCCCACAGGTCAGCGGTAACCATCCAATCGAGGTTCTTCATTGCCAATCGCTCAAGGTTTGCATTGGGACCACCAACTGCTGGATTCTGCCCCATAATAATAAATCCTTTGACAGTACCCTTTTCCATCGCCTCGAATAAACGTATGTGGGAATAGTTGCCACCTGCTTTGGGAAGGTAGTCAAATGCAAAATCATTGTCTTTTGTCGCAGCTTTACCCCAGAATGCTTTCAGAAGGCTGATTGCAAACTTCGGGTAATGCTTCCAGTAATTAACGCTCTTTGCGTCTTTGGAGACAGGGGTACACCGCTTGAGATATGTTTCCAGATTTGTGTCAGTGGTTTTGGGAATCTTAAGATATCCTGGAATAATATGGAAGAGAAGACAATGGTCAGTTGAACCCTGCACATTGGATTCACCTCTCAAAGCATTGATACCTCCACCTGCAACTCCCATATTCCCCAGAAGCAACTGAAGCAATGCATAGCTCCTGACATTCTGCGTTCCATGCGTATGCTGTGTTGCCCCCATGGCGTACATAATCGTACCTGATTTCTCTCTCTTTCCCGTACTACAGTACATTTTGGCAACCTTAAGAAAAAGATCTTCGGGGCATCCCGTAATTTTGGAAACAGTAGCAGCATCATAACGAGCATAGTGTTGTTTCATAAGCTGGAACACGCAGTCAGGATGCTTCAATGTCTTATCCTCTTTTGGAACACCTTTATCATCAAGCTGATATTTCCATGTTGCCTTATCATACTTCTGCTTCTTCTTGTCAAACCCAGAGAAATAACCATCACTAAAGGAGAAGCCTTCATGAATAATGTGAGCTGCATTGGTAAATTCGGCTACATACTCCTTATTGTACCGTTTGTTTCTCAGGCAGTAATTGATCATTCCTCCGATGAAAGCAATGTCCGTTCCTGATCTCAACGGTGCATAGATATCCGCCTTTGATGATGTTCTGGTGAACCGAGGGTCGACACTGATAAGCGTTGCTCCCCTTTTCTTTGCCTCCATGATCCACTTGAAAGAGATGGGATGGTTCTCAGCAGCATTACTACCGATAATAAAAATACAATCACTGTTCCTGAGATCAATCCAGTGATTGGTCATTGCACCTCTACCAAAACTCTCCGCCAGACTGGCGACTGTTGCAGAATGTCATATACGTGCCTGATGTTCAAGGTAGACGATGCCGAGTGCCCGTGACATTTTTGAGTAGAGGTAGCATTCTTCATTATCAAGTGCAGCACCACCGAGTGCAGCGATTGCTTCGATCCTGTTTACGACTGTGCCGTCTTTGTCTTTCGTAATCCAGTACCTATCTCGCGTTTCCTTAATTCTCTTGGCAATCTGGCTCAGTGCCCAATCCCAGGTTTTTTCTTCCCATTTGTCAGAGTATTTTGCCCTGTAGTGAACCTTGGAAAGCCTTGCTGGGCTGCTAGCGATCTGTGCGAGCGCAGCACCTTTACTGCAGAGCGAGCCTTGATTTATCGGGTGGTCGGGATCACCTTCCGTATTGACAACCTTGCCTTCTTTTGCGGCTACAATAATACCGCATCCAACTCCACAGTACGGACATATTGTTGTTGTCTCTTTTGCGTACTTGATCTTGAACGGTTGTGCATACGTTGCCTGCGGCTTGAGAAGGCTCATGCCAAGACCACCTAAAACTACACCAGCTGTCGTTGCACCGGATATCTTAATGAACGTTCTTCTCGACAACTCCATCCTTACACCTCCTTTCGTCTTTTATTATCTTTTGTAAGATAATTGTCTCTTCACCTCCTTCCATCAAATATTAAAATTTTTTATATCCTTCCTTTTCTGCAAGAGTATCCAGAAAGATCGTCATGAGATCTTCTGCTTCAAAAATAGTTTTCTCATCCTTACTTCTCTTTCGTTCATCCACGGTTTTTATATATCCTTTACACTCATCGCAAACATCAACCCGATAGGAACTCTTTTCTCCAAGGTAAAAATAGCGAAGCGAGTCCTGGTTCTCGTTATCGCAGAAGGGACACTTAATTCTCCGAAACACCCATTCCGTTCCGCAGAGTGGACACCATAACAGCCTGCGCCCTACCTCCTTTTCGAACTTCGCCATAGCAGCCGCAGTCCCACAAACGGGACAGCTTCCCTTCTTCCATTTATAATCTTCCATGAAGCTCTGCTTCTCTGCGGCACAGAGTTCAAAAATCGGTTTATAAACGGAAAAGGCAATAGAATAAAGAAGTTCCCTATTAATGCCAATCTTTTTTGAAATAGATGAAAAATATTTCTGGTTGCTCGTTGCCACATTCTTCTGCAATTTCATGAAGTCTATTTTTCCATTCTTAATTGCCTTCATAAATTTCGATAATGATTGTTTGTTTCCACTTCCAAATGTTGCTCTTATTTCACATATTTTTTTGAAAATGTCAAGCAGAAAATCCCTGTCGATCACAATTTTTGAAAAATCAGCAACAGACTCTCCTCTTTTGAGTTTCTCTTTGCTGGCACCGGTGAACGCAGGCGATATCTTTATTTTTTTCTTTGCTTTTCTCTTAACATCAAGCCCAAATATGAAAACCTGTTCAATATTGGAAAGAGATCCCTTTTCAAACTGTTTGGACTCCCGTACATTTTTCATTCCCTTTTTTATCTGTCCAATGGTCGTAAATGACATATATACTCCTACACTATCCGCCATGTTGAGGTATAGATATTCATCCTCTTACCCCGCACAAAACCAGCTATGGTTAAATCGATTTCATTTGCCATCTTGATTGCAAGATTTGTTGGCGCAGATTTCGATGCGATAACCGGAATCCCCACTGCTCCTCCCTTCCGTACTATCTCAGAGGTAATGCGCCCACTGGTGAGCAATAGTGCATCATTACACGGAATATCGGAGAGAAAACATTCCCCGAGTATTTTATCAATTGCGTTATGTCGTCCTATATCCTCTCGAAAAAACAGAATTTTTCCATCTTGAACCAGCGACGACGAATGCACTCCCCCTGTTTCTTTAAAGTGCTGAGACGTTTGTGTCATCTGTTTCATACTATCAATAATTATGGAACGTTGGAATTTTTTTCTGGATGTTATTTTTTTGAAACGGGCATAATCCTGTGCTCTATAGAAACTCACTCCACCACAGCAGCCAGATGTTATAAGCCGTGTTGATGATAATTGTTTGGGATCATTTCCGTTGTTTTTTACAGTAATATTAACAACACCTTTACCCTCATAAAAACGGATTGACTCAATATTATTTTTATCCCTGATAACTCCTTCTGAAACGAGAAATCCAATCGCAAGTTGCTCAGGAAAAGAAGGTGTGTACAGTAAAGTGACGAGTTCCTCCCCATTTAAGAATATGGTAAGTGGCTCCTCTACAGTAACAGGTTCACTGACCTTTTCCCCCTTACCATTACAAATTCTAACAATATCGAAATGCTCAATTCTTGACATTTTCAAGTATAGCCAGTGCTTTTTCATAATCACCGGGTGTGTTTATGTTAAAAAACATGTTATCGCCGAATGGTGCAATCTCCTCTTCGCTTATGTACTGAGTGGAGAGTTTCTCAAGAAGTGCATGAACACTTAATTCGCTTTTATTAATAGCATTTCTGATTTTCTCCGCTGCGCTTTTACTGTAGAGAGCATGCAATGGCTCTGCACGTCCACGAAAAAAAGGAGCCACCACATCATATGAACCCTCTACCCTATCGATCATCCAGGTAATCAGCTGAGTGCTCAGGAATGGCATATCGCAAGCGAAAACAAATACATAATCAGAATTCGCGTGCTCAAGTGCAGTATAAATTCCACCCAGCGGTCCCTTTTCCGGAAAGACATCGCTGATACACCGGATATTGATATTGTTACAAGGAAAGCTCGCATTCGCAACAAGAAAAATCTCATCAAAAACGCAACAAAGCCTGGAATGAACTGCATCCAGCATACATGAATTCTTGAAATGTAAGAATGATTTGTTTGTCCCAATTCTTTTGCTTTTTCCACCCACCAAAATTGCTGCTTCGACCTTTTTCCTCAACGCACCTCCATTTACTACAATTTTAGTACTGTATAATAAATAATTCTAATTGTCAACACTTTTTTGTGAAAATTTTCTCAATGTAGTAGCTGATGCCTGCTACGAGAAAACACTGCAAGTTCTTGATTTGACAAAGTTAACGGGGTATGTTGCTTCTAATATCCGCGGATCTTGCGCAGGATAACTTCCTGAAGAGTATCAGGAACAAAATTATAATTACTGAATTCCATTGAGCTCGTCGCTCTGCCCTGTGAAAGAGAGCGAAGGGTTGTGGCGTAACCGAACATCTCTGCAAGAGGTACAAGAACATCAATAATTCTGCAACCTTCCCTGTGATCCATTCCGAGAACTCGAGCTCTTCTGCCCTGTATATCCTTCATGATCTCTCCCGTGTATGCTTCCGGAGAAACAATCTCTAATTTCATGATTGGTTCTAAAAGTACCGGAGAAGCATTTTCTG
Source organism: Candidatus Cloacimonadota bacterium (assembly GCA_004376305.1). Lineage (GTDB taxonomy): Bacteria > Hydrothermota > E44-bin80 > E44-bin80 > E44-bin80 > SOKD01. Next base: position 5,040 of record SOKD01000145.1, read on the forward strand.
TTGCCTTATAAAAAGCAATCGAGCTTGCTCTCATAAAAGCAATATCAGATGAATCAACAGAATGAAATGACCCATCTAAAAGCGTTGCTTTAATATCTATAACAGGAAACCCGGCAAGGACACCATTCTCCATCGCCTCAATAATTCCTTTCTGTATCGCAGATATAAACTCCTTGGGAATGACACCATACTTCGATTTATCTTCAAAGATAACACCTCCTTCTCTCCTGAGAGGTTCAATCTGGAGTTTTACATGTGCATAAAGACCCTTACCGCCCGTTTGCCGGACAAATTTCTCTTCAATAACCTTCATTTCCCTGATGGTTTCTTTGTACGCAACCTGAGGATTGCCAACATGCGCTTTGACCCCGAACTCCCGTATCATTCGCGTAAGGAGAATCTCAAGGTGAAGCTCACCCATCCCTGATATAATCCTCTGTCCCGTTTCCTCATCAAATTTCACCTCAAATGTGGGATCTTCATCATGTAATGCCTGTAGTGTTGTATCTAACTTAAGAGAATCCTTTTGAGATGTTGGTTCAATAGCAACAGATATTACCGGCTTGGGAAACGTGGGGGATTGGAAGATAATGGGATGTTCTTTCGTGGAAAGCGTATGTCCTGTGCGTGCTTCCTTTAATCCAACAAATGCTGCAATGTTACCGCACGTTAGCTGGTCAATTTGTGTCCGTTTGTTTGCATGCATAAGGAGAATTCGGTTTATCCGTTCGTGCTTCTTTAGATTTGAATTGTAAACGGCTTTCCCTGTTTTTATCGTACCAGAGTATGCCCGTACAAATGCTAATTTCCCTACATGCACATCTGTAGCTATCTTGAAAACGATTGCTGAGAAGGGTCCTTCTTTATCTGCAAATCGTTTTTCTTGTTTTTCCGTCTCAGGATTCATTCCTTTAATTGGTGGAATATCAAGCGGGGAAGGGAGAAAATCTATTACGGCATCCATGATCTTTTGAATACCTTTATTTTTGAGAGCGGATCCACAGAGTACGGGTTGTATGCTGTTTTGCAATGTTCCTGCTCTTAAAGCGCGAAGAATTTCATCTGTGGTGATCTCTGTTTCTTCTATAAACTTTTTCGTAATAATCTCATCGAAATCGGTGAGCTTTTCTATCATAATATCTCGATAATGGTCCGCCATCTCACGAAGGTCCTCGGGTATCTCCTCTTCATAGCAATTAAGACCCCACTGTTCTTTCTCCCACTTCACGACTTTCATTCGAATGAGGTCAATAATACCCTCAAATGTCTCTTCCTTTCCGAAAGGAATCTGAATCAGCACCGGAACCCCTGATAATCGTTCCTTTATCATTTCTGTTGTTCTATAAAAATCAGCTCCTGTTCGATCCATTTTGTTTATAAAAGAAATCCTTGGTATAGTGTACTTATCTGCCTGTCGCCAGACAGTTTCAGATTGTGGCTCTACGCCTTCAACTGCACTGAACACGACAATAGCTCCATCAAGAACCATAAGAGAGCGTTCAACTTCAATCGTAAAATCAACATGACCTGGAGTATCAATAATATTAATCTGCGTTTCCTTCCAGATGCACGTTGTTGCAGCAGATGTTATGGTAATTCCTCGTTCTCGTTCCTGATCCATCCAATCCATTGTAGCTGATCCTTCATCCACCTCTCCCACCCTGTGAACTTTTCCTGTATAGAATAGAATGCGTTCCGTGGTTGTCGTTTTCCCCGCATCAATATGAGCCATTATTCCAATGTTACGTATCTGCTTAAGAGAATATTCTTTCATCTGTAAATTGAGTACCCGTACGGTTTAAACAAGCAATCGCAGGCTTAAGCCTGCGGAAACTTGTTCTTGGTTCTTTTTCGTTTATCTACATGCTGATACTCGATTGCTTTACCACCTAAAGTGAGCAAAAGCCTTATTTGCCTCTGCCATTTTATGTGTATCTTCCTTTCTCTTTATTGCAACACCCTGATTATTACTTGCATCAACCAGTTCCATCGCCAATTTCTCTTTCATTGAATGTCCACTTCGTGACCTGGCTGCAGTAACAATCCACCGAATTGCAAGAGTTGTACGCCTATCCTGTCGCACTTCCATTGGAACCTGATAGGTTGCTCCCCCAACTCTTCTCGGGCGAACTTCCACTTTCGGCAAAACATTTTGTATTGCCTTCTCAAGTATACCTACCCCGTTTTTTCCTGTCTTGTCGCCAATAATCTCAATAGCACCCTCAACTATTTTTTCTGAGATGCTTTTCTTCCCGCTCTTCATCATATTATTGATCAGTCCTGCAACCAGCAAGCTGTTGTGCCGTGGATCAGGCGCAATCGTTCTTCTTTCGGGTCTCCTCCTTCTTGGCATTATTCCTCCTTACTCTTTCATACCTTATG
>SOKD01000306.1 GCA_004376305.1 Candidatus Cloacimonadota bacterium
GTGGTCGGGACAACCTCCATCTATCGCGATGTCATAGGGAGACGAAGAATACATATCATCACCCACCGGTATATCTGGAAATGACTGCGCTGGAGTATCAACGATGATATATGGATCTATAGTGGACAGCGTAGCAGAAATTGCCGTTGCTTCCTCGGTTCCCATATTCTTCAAGCTGAGCGTGAGTTCAAATGATTCACCGGGCTCTGGAACGCCGTTCCCGTTTCCCGTTGCCTCTGAAGAGGTTAGTCCATAATACGTAAGTTCTGTTTCAGGAACGATTGCTGTTGCTGCGCCCTGGTATATTTCTCTGGATGCATTCTGTACGAAGACGATAATTTTGCAGTTTTCATTCACCCACGATCCAGACATGGAGAAATCTCTTTCCTTCTGAGTACTGTCTCCCGATGCAATGGAAATGTTCTCTCCATTTGCATCAGGCAGCATGTCCCTTACAACATCATAGAGCATACTTTGTCCCTGCCAGCTGTAGGGAATATCCGTTTCCGTCAGGATAAAGTGGAGATTCCCAGAAACCGTACCTGTCCCTGTGTTTTTGATATTTGCATATACAGTTCCTTTGAGGCTGTCTGGATCATACGTGAGCGTTAAGTCAATAGACAGAGGACTTTCAATCTGAATTCGCGTATTGTAATGGTTTCTATACGATGGGTACATATTTCCGTAGTGTTGTCCACCAATAACAGAGAGTATTCCATCGATTCTCATGTGCGGGTAACCAGGATTTCCATAGTATGAACGCCGCTGAGCGCATTCTGAAGTATAGAACGGGTCGCTGGCGGATGCATGGTATGCAATGACCACGAGGTTATCGTATGTTCGTTCCCACAGTTCATAGATGCCCACCTGGGCACCAGGACAGTAGGTTCACCAGGTTGCCGTAATTTCTTCTGCAACGATAACTCTCTCCGTTGCGGAAGTGAAGCTGGCACATAGCAAGAGAGTTAAAAATAATGAGAAAAACAGAGCAAAGTTTTTCATTCATTCTCCTTTTTTTGTTGAGAATTCTTCCAAATGTGCGAAAAACGCATCTATAACTTATCTACCATAAAAAATTGGGAGAGTCAAGTAAATTAGTAGGAATTTGTCAAGATGAGGGTTAGTGTAAAATGTACCGGGTATTTAGAAAAGTATTGACATCTTGCTCTACTGGTTGTAAAATAAGCCATGCAAAAGAGAATATCCTTCTTTGTGATTTTTATGCTCATCGGTGTTGTATTCGCTTTTTCGCTTCCTCTTGAATTTGAAATCTTTCTTGTTGATACAATCTCCTATTTTCAGATGCATCCTCACATTGCGCTTGCAAATCGGGATACATTATTCCTGACATGGACGGATTTCTTTGCCTCAGAACGGAGGGTGTTCTGTGCTAAATCAGTTAATGGCGGTTTCAACTTTCTCCCACCTGTTGAGCCTGATCCGGCAAATCCAATGAAAGCTTTTTCTTCTGTTGCTGTTTATGGAGCAAATAATCCATGCCTTGTCTGGTCTGACTATAGATTTGGTGATATTAATATCCGTTTTGCAAAATCCAATAATGAGGGCATGAGTTTTCTGCCAAGCATTCAGGTAACTGCAGATTCGCTCCTGGATTTAATGCCTCAGGTGAATGTCTCCCGGAACGGGCAACTTGTAGTTGTTGCATGGACAACATTTTACGATACCGCCTCAATCGACTCTGTAAAACTCTTTATATCCCGGTCGCTCGATGGGGGAAGTAGTTTTTCCTCTCCTCTGCATATTGGTGGTGCTTCTCAGATTCAGCAGTTCGATTTTTCTCTGGATATGAGCAGGGATGGTGATACCGTTGCCGTTGTCTGGGAAGATGCATCTACTGGTCAACGGATAATGTTTGCTGTATCCTTTGATAGCGGCGCAAGCTACGCACCTCCTACCATTGTTGATCCTGACCCGGCTGGTCATTCTCAACCGTCCCTTGTATTATTTGCAGATTCTGTATATGTTGCTTATACCGATAATAGAAATGGAAATCCTGATATCCGTCTGGCAAAAGCACGCATTTCAAATGCGCCTGGATTCACCAATGCAGTTATTGATAGTGAGCCGCACCTTCAGGATCAACCTTCGCTCTTCATTGACAAAGATGGAAATACGTACATATCGTACCGGAGCGAGGAATTGCTTCTCAAGGACGCCACATTTCTTACCATCCTCAGAAAAGGGAATCCTGTTCCTTATAAAGATTATATTGGAGTGTACGGAGCCAGGAACAGCGAATCATCGATTGCTGCCTGGGATACAACAAGAATCTCTTGCGCATGGGAATACAGTCCCGATTCACTGACGCGTATCACGGTATTTGCGCGAAGCGTTCCTGCTGCTGCACCCGGTCCCCCGCAAAATCTTCTGGCAAACGGAGGTAATCCCAGTCCCTGGGACACTTTGGTTGATTTTAGAATAACCTTTATGAAGCCATATGATCCCTCTGAAATAGCTTTGATTCTTTTCAAACTGGGATCTCCTCCCACGCACAATTTTGATACAACCAAGACTGTTCAAGATACATTCTCTTCTGATAGCGTTTTCTTTATGGTACGGGATACTGTTGAGGGCAGTGATCCGCTTTTTGTCTGGCTCATGGACGGCAGAGGATATGTGGATTTCAACAATAACAGCTCTGTGCTGCTGCGCATGGACAGGACACCACCTACTCCAACAGTCCTGCTGCTTCCGGACAGCAACTCTGTGGTGCCTAATCGACGCCCGTTCTTCCAGTGGCGTGCTTCAATTGACTCTGGCGGCGCTGGAATGTTGACGTACATTGTTGCGCTTGATACCATACCCGGTTTTGATACGACAACTCAATTTTATTCAACCGGTCTGGATACTCAGATGACATTGCCTGATACCTTATGGGATGATGAGTATTTCTGGTCAGCCATTCCTATTGACAGCGCCGGGAACTGGCAATTTCTTATCCCGATATGGAATTTTCACGTACGGGCAACACCACCACCTGTGCCATTCTCTCCGCCAAATAATGGGTGGGTAGCGAGGAATTTCCTGCTGATGTGGCATACCATTCCTGATCCTTTTGCATATGTAGAGAAGTACTTCTTCGATATAGCAACCGATTCCCTGTTCAGTACTATTGTAATCAGGGATTCAACTGCCTCACCGCAGGATACGGTTGTTCCGGTAAACAACTGGACTGTCGGAGACGCATACTGGCGTGTACGCGCGAGAAATCTTTATGGCATTAGCACCAAGTGGTCACCGCGAATGTTTTTTCAGTATGATACCATTCCTCCTCCATCACCGGTTTTGCTATCACCGGTTGATGGCTTCATTACCAATAATCCGAGACCACTCTTTTACTGGAACTCTGTTATCGATACAATGTCTGGTCTGGATCGATACGGTATGGGAGTTTTTTCCAATCCCGCATTGACCGATACGGTCTTTATTGACGCAACACCTGATACGTTTACCACCCCCGGTTCTGACCTTCCTGATGACAGTCTGTACTGGGTTGTACTGGCAGGGGATAATGCAGGAAACATCAGTGACGCCGCTGATACATTCTTGCTTGTGATCGACACACAGCCGCCTCAGATCAACACCGTTATTCCAAGCGATGGTCAGGTAGGTGTTTCGGTTTCTACGAATATTATCGTTACCTTTAGCGAGATGATGGACACTTCAACATTCTATGATTCAACGTTCATTGTCATTGATAATTTTCTGTACCGATACTACGGTACGTTTCAGTTCAATGCATCATTTGACCAACTCACCTTTGACCCGGATGAGAATTTTTATGGTGGAAGGAATATTCTCGTAACCATCAAGCGTGATGTAACCGATCTGGCAGGCAATTTGATGATTTCCGATTATACCTGGCAATTCATAATTGAGTCAGTCGATGATTCCCTTGGTCCCGTTTTATCCAACATTTCTTTTTCTCCTGATACCCTGGAAATGATACTAACGGCAACGGTATCTGATACGGGAAGAGGCAATTCTATGATTGCTGGAGCCGAATATTTTATCGATTCGATCGCTCAGGATTCCAGCGGAATGATGTGCAGAGCCGTTGATGATACGTTTGATTATGTAACGGAAGATGTTATTGATACAGTGCAGACCGGATCAATTCCCTATCTCTCAAATCACTGGTTGTATATTCATGGTCTTGATGCTGAAGGAAACTGGGGGCCATTTGACTCTCTCCAGTTCTGGATACGTGATACATTACCGCCACAAATAGTTATCGATAACCCCCTGGAGCATTCGCACCATTTCCTCGGGAGGAATATTACAATCTCGATTACGGCGAACAAGGCGGTTACCATTGATACCTGTTACATTATTGGCAGTGATAATAATGTGATGGCAATTGATTTAGAGAGGGATTCGCTTGACACCGATTCCACACAATTCTCAACAACGACTATCTTTTCCGGTCTGGAATCAGGAAATGCCATGCTCTCTGTTCAGGTAAGGGACCGTTCCGGTAAAACAGGTAGTGATTCGGTAAGCATTTTTGTTGATGCTGAGGATGAATTCCTTCCGAAAAAGAGCATCTATTCCTGGCCGAATCCAGCGTCAGATGAAGTTCATTTTCGATTTTATGTTAACCGGAATGCCAGGATAACAATCGATATATTTACCATTACCGGAAGGAGAATCGCAACTCTAACCGATGATGCTGCACGGGGTGGAGCGCGTGCCAGTGAAATAGTATGGAGAACTGATAATGTGGGAAGCGATCTGTATATCTTCAGGCTCACCGCCAGCGCTCTACAGGGTAGGGAGGAGAAGTCAATCATAAAACGGTTTGCCATTGTAAAGTAGTTATGAGACGATCATATCTTTATAGAAGATTATGTGTGTTTGTTTTTCTGTTTTCTCTGTGGTTGTGTCCCCCTATCGATGCACAGGAGAATGTGCTGGATAATACCGGCGCACACTTTTTGACCATTGATCCATTCGCAAGAAGTGCAGGGATGGGTGGTGCTTTTACGGGGGTTACTGGTGGCATTGGCTCTCTACACTTTAATCCTGGCGGGCTTGCGCTCTGCGAAGGTGACATTATATCATCCACCCACTGCGAGTGGTTTCAGGGAATGAGATTTGAGAACCTTGCTCTTTCTCACAGTATGGGATCAAAGGGAGCACTTGGTGTTGTTGCCAAGGGTTTCTATACCACCGGTCTGGAGAAACGTACAGCTGATACCCGGGAACCTGAAGGGATGTTTGGTGCTTACTTCATTGATTTTGGGGCAACATACGCAAAACAACTGCTCTATTTTTTACCTGTGGGACTATCACTGAAGGGAGTATACGAAAAAATTGACGAAAATGCGGCTCTTGGTTTCTGCATTGATTTTGGACTTTTATACCTTACGAATATTGAGGGTTTGCAATTTGGTTTTGCACTGCGGAATATCGGTTCGGAGATGACATTCAAGAAGGAGGAATTTACATTACCCGGAGCAATCGGTGTTGGTGCGACATACAGAACACTCGGAGGGAATCTCCTCTTGTGTGCTGATATTGAAAAGATAGGGAAGAGAAAGGCAACAGTAGATATTGGTTGTGAGGTGCTCATTCTCAAGACGCTGTCCCTGCGTTTTGGAGCAAATGGTGAAACACGGGATGACCTTAAATCTTCAACTGCCGGATTGTCGGTTGGAGCAGGATTTGCCGTGGGAGATGTGAAGGTTGATTATGCATTTGTGAATTATGATTATCTTGGTATGACTCATCGATTTGGACTGACGTTTACCCCCGGGGTAACCGAGTCTGAGAGGGAGCACATCCGGAAGCTTGCTCTTGAAGAAGCACGGAAATCAATGATTGAAAAAGAGCGAATGATGAGTTTAATGTATCTTGAGAAAGGCGAGGAACTCATTGCCGAGGGCAAATACGATGAGGCTATTACCAGTCTTGATATTGCACTTATCTGGAATCCGACAAGTGCAAAAGCAAAGGAACGTATTCAGCAGGCAGAGGATGCAAAGAGAAGGAAAGAAGAAACTGATGCTTTCGATACTGGAAGGAAGGCTTTTGAAACGGGGAACCTGATTGAGGCAATTGCGCAGCTTGATAGAGTTATTGAATTGAATCCGGACAATCAGGAAGCGCAGAATCTGAGGAATGAAGCGAAATCGAGGATTGAAGAGGAATCAAGAAAGCTTGCTCAAAAACAAAAAGAAAAGAGCGAGGATATTCAATCACTTTTCAGCAATGCAGTGAAGGAATACTCCAGAGGAAACTATAGAATTGCGATCTCAAAATGGCAGAAGGTACTGAATTTTGATCCAACACGTAACGATGCTCGATCATACATTGATAAGGCAAACAGAAAGCTCCTCGATAGGGTTGCATCGCTCGAGAGCACGTTGAAGATACAGGTAAGCAAGAAAGATTGGCTTGGTGTTGTTTCGACGGCGAATAATATCAAATCTCTTGATCCTTCAAACCAGGTAGCGGTCAGTAGTGAAAAGAAAGCAAAGGTTGAGATAAGCGCGCTCGTACAGGCAAATCTCAAGAAGGCAAAAGAGTACTATCAAAAAGGGAACATGTTTTCGAGTGAGGAGTATTTCCGGATTGTCCTGAGGTATGATCCCGGCAACGCGAAAGCAAAATCGTATATTAAGAAGATTGAAAGAGGCGGGAAACATGAAGATGCGGACAAGTGGTATTTAAAGGGAATTGATGCTTACATAAAGCATCAGTATAAACTTGCAATTTCATACTGGAATAGATGTCTGACGATAGACCCCGAATACGAGAAGGCGAAAAAGAATATGGAGAGGGCTCGAAAGAAGCTCGTTGAACTGGGTGAATCACCATAGCGGTACGTATCCTCCCTGTGCGATATAAACTATTTCTCTTATTTAAACTGACATTATGAAAATCAGTTTACGACTAAAAATTCTCCTCTTTACTATTTTACTGCTTTTTCTTGTCACATTTTCAATTGGTTATTTTCTGAGCAACGAAGTGCAGAAAGCGATACGGAATGAGATTCGACTGCGGGGATTCGCTATTGCACGGAATCTTGCTTTGAATAGCGAGGATCCTCTTGTGCTCGGTGATGATCTGTATCTCCAGCAGCTTGTCATTGATGCAAAAAAGAACGAAGGTGTTCTGTATGCAATCATTGTTGGCATCGACAGCATTGTACGGGCAGCGGACAGTACTGTATTATGGAACACTGTATACAATCCTCCATCCGGTACTGACTTTCTTTCAGGTGATGAACCTGATACAAAATCAATTACGTACAGAGGTGAATCCATTCTTGACATTGCATTTCCGGTTATTCTTGGTGGAAAGAAAAAGGTTGGTGAGATTCATCTTGGGCTATCAAAACGTTCCCTCGAGGTGGCAGCAAAGAAGATTCAGTACACC
>SOKD01000135.1 GCA_004376305.1 Candidatus Cloacimonadota bacterium
CATTCTGAGTAATCCTTTTTCTATTGACTCCGGAAGAATCTCTGACATAGATAAAACCGAGATTCTTCGGGCTTCTTGCGAAGCTCTCGGAATGACAAGTACTGTAAAGCTATTTGCGTGACAGAACATTAGTGTGTATCTTATTAACCAAATGTGGGAAATACTATGCCAAATGTAATATTTTTTATCTCAGGCTTTATCCTGGGATCAGCCATTTTCCTCATCATCTACTGGTTGAGAAGAAAGGAAACAAAAGCTATAACAAATGAACTCCTTTCTCAGAGTGAATCACAGAAAACTCAGGAGACCGAGCTCCTTCTGAGCCGGATTAAGGAAACGTTCGGAAAACTTTCGTTTGATGCTTTAAGAAGTAACACGAAAGAATTTTTGAAACTTGCCCATGAGACACTCTCCAGGGAAACAGAAAAAGGAGAAATGGAACTCGAAGGAAAAAAGAAACTCATCGACCAGACACTCAATGAAATGAAGGAGAAACTGCAGTATGTTCAGAATATTGTAACAGATCTTGAGAAAGACCGGGAGAGAAAATTCGGGGAGCTGAGTAATCAACTGAAAGTTACTGCAGAGCAAACCGGAAAGCTGCAGGAGACAACCAGTCAGTTGAGAAGGGCATTGGCAAGCACGAAAACACGCGGGCAATGGGGAGAGCGGATGGCTGAAGATGTTTTAAGATTGGCGGGTTTTGTCGAAGGCATAAACTATTACAAACAAAAAACATTAGAATCAGCAAAAACACGTCCTGACTACACTTTTCTTCTTCCACAGAATCTGAAAGTAAATATGGATGTTAAGTTTCCTCTCGATAACTACCTCCGTTACCTTGAAGAAGAAGGGGAAACGGAAAAGAACAGGTTTAAAAACCAATTCCTGAAGGATGTGAAAGAGAGAATAAAAGAAGTAACAACAAGGGAATACATTAATCCGCAAGACAAAACGGTGGACTATGTGATTGTTTTCATACCGAACGAACAGGTTTATGCATTTATCAATGAGTGTGATACCACGATATTGGACGAAGCCTTAAGGAACAAGGTGGTCCTCTGTTCTCCCGTAACGCTCTATGCAGTACTGGCAATTATAAGACAGGCAGTGGATAGTTTCAATTTGGAAAAAACCGCAGGTGAAATACTCTCATTACTTGGATCTTTCAATAAACAATGGATTTTATTCCAGAATACTCTCGAAAAGATGGGCAGGAAAATTGACGAGGCACAGAAGGAGTACTATTCATTAACAACAACACGCACCAATCAACTGGAGCGTCCCTTGCGAAAGATTGAAGAGTTGAGAAAACAAAAGGGTATTTCTTCAGATACAGCATTAACAAAAGATACTGAAATACTCTCTGACAGCACTGAAGAATTACTCTAACCCGATAAACCATCTCTCTTTTGTCTTTACCGGGTGCAATCTGATCCATAGGTCATCCGGTAAGTATACTTTCACGCTGCAATATTCGCAGGGAACAAGTCTTTTGGTTCCATCTACGGTCAATGCACCACCGCATTTCGGACATGAAAAAACGATAGGTCCAGACACAGCAGGAGTTTCTTCTCCGGTTTTCGATTGCAGATCCGCATTAACAAGGAGTTTAATAGAGGGGCAAAGTTTCCTGAACCAGTCCGGAGGAGGTAAAACGGTTATTGGAGTACTACATTTTGGACAATTCCAAGTTACCACCGTATCTATGTTTGGATCCACAGTAACATCCTTCTTACAATTACTACACCGTGCATGTAAACGTCCATACATGAGGGTTGTCTTGAACATCCCGAAAATGTTCGAATTGCTTCCCTCCCCTTCTTTAAACTCATTCTTTATTTCGCCTACCATGTCTTCAAAAATACCTTTCCAGTAATCATGCGGAATGGTAATATCTGATTGACAGTGGTTGCAGTGCACTATTTCCAATGGACCATTGAGTGGTATAGGATGGTCACACTTTGGGCAAGTGATACTTATCTCGATAGCGCCAAATATCATTTTTACTCCTTTCCTGTAAACTGGATATGTAACCTGAATGTGCCCTGTTGTCAATACAAATTTCAGTGACGAATTGCAAAAAATGTGTTCTTCTCATTTTCTGCTTGACAAATAAAGGTTTTTGTATTATAATTATTATAAATTAAGAATGAGTATTACTTTTTACATTGAAAGGAGGGCTTTATGGCATCACTGAAAGGAACACAGACTGAGAAGAACTTGCTGACCGCATTCGCCGGCGAATCTCAGGCTCGTAACAGGTACACCTTTTTTGCCTCAAAGGCGAGAAAAGAAGGATACCAGCAGATCATGGGAATATTCCTTGAAACAGCAGATAATGAAAAAGAGCACGCAAAACGATTTTTCAAGTTCCTCGAAGGCGGAGATGCAGAGATCAATGCTGCTTTTCCTGCAGGAGTTATCGGATCCACAGCGGAGAACCTGAAGGAAGCTGCTGCTGGTGAGAATGCCGAGCATGCGACGATATATCCTGAATTCGCCAATATTGCCGAGAAGGAAGCTTTCCCTGAAGTTGCGGCAACATTCAGATCAATTGCCAAAGTGGAGGCAGGTCACGAGAAACGATATCTTAAGCTCGTTGAAAACATTGAGAAAGGCATGGTTTTTAAGAGAGACAAACCAGCAAAATGGAAATGCAGAAATTGCGGCTTTATCCACGAGGGAAATGAAGCACCAGAAATTTGTCCGAGCTGTCAGCATCCAAAGTCTTATTTTGAGCTCTTCTGCGAAACATACTAAACACATCACCGATTAAGAAAAAACTTCACATAAGGGTGAAACCACGATTCACATTGTGGTCCACCCTTTTTGATTGCCCATGCGGTAGATAGTTCTTTGAAAAGTACATCCCTCAAAAGATTGAATTTTCTTGACAAAGAAATGCTTTTATTCTATCATACAGCACAATGAGAGAACAAAATAATCATTTCAAGAGTGGTTATGCAGCAATAATTGGAAAACCAAACGTCGGTAAATCAACACTTCTTAATACACTTCTTTCCACAAAAATGTCTGCAGTTACGCATAAACCACAAACAACAAGAAAACTTATTCCAGCTATCTACAACGATTCTGATTCCCAGATCATCTTTCTCGATACCCCGGGACTCTTCGAGCCAAATTATGAACTTCAGAAAATAATGGTCAAGATAGCAAAGCAGACTATCGGAGAAGCAGATATCATCCTGTACTTGATCGATATCGAGCAAAAAGCTCTTGATGAGTATGTTCTTGAAACACTTAAAAGAGCAAATAAACTAATATTTCTCATCATTAACAAGATTGACACCATTGATAAAAAATCCCTATTACCCATTATTGACAATGCGCAGAAAATCTTTTCTTTTAGAGAAATAATCCCCATCTCGGCTCTCAAGGCAATCAATACAGACGACATTATCTCATCAATTAAGAAATGCCTCTCTTTTGGTCCACCACTATTTCCACAGGATACTATTTCGTTCCTTCCAGAACGGTTCTTTGTTTCCGATGCGATACGGGAACAGGTGTTTCTTCAGTACGGGAAGGAAATTCCATACTGTACCGCAGTTTACATTGATGAATTCCGGGAAGCAAATGGTGAAAAAAAGGACTACATAAGGGCTATCATCCTGGTGGAGAGGGATAGTCAAAAAAGAATACTCATTGGAAAGAAAGGCGATGCAATCAAGAATCTGGGAATAGCTGCCCGAAAAAATATCGAGCAGTTTCTTGATAGACCTGTCTTTCTTGAACTTTTTGTGAAAACAAAAAAGAAATGGAGAGAGAACGTAACAATTCTCAGGAATATTGGTTACCTTTAAAAATGAACCGCAATCAAATCCGGATACAGAATAAGGAAAGAATAAAACGGAGAAGAGATAGCGTTCAGAATATTTTCTTCTTCTTTTTAATGGCGCTTCCTGTTTTTTACACGCTGCCTTCTATCTTCAGCAAAAGGAAAAAAACAGGAAAACCATCAAGAAGGCAGCTCCTCGGAAAACACACATTAGCGGGATAAGAACGGCAGCAATGAGCAAAGAGCATAGAGCAACACCAATAAACGGTATAAGATGACAGCAAAGAGCAAGAAGAAAAGAGTGTGAAATAAGCAGTAGGGAGCAGGCAAAAACGATTTACCATCATCAAATAATAAATAAGCAGGGGATGGTATAATGGCGGATAAAAAAAATACTGGATTGGGATGTATCCAGATAGCAATACTCATTCTCGGGGGGGGCTTTGCTCTTATTTTCCTATTTTTCGGTGTTCTCTTTATCTGGTCGGCTGGTGCCCCCGGAGTTGAAAGCGGATCCCGTCTTATGACAGGAGTAATTCTGATTCTTATAGGACTCTTCTTTATCGGTGTAACTATTGGCTTTTCCATCTTCATTTACAGACGATTACACCCCATAGAAAAGAAAGTTGAGATTACTCAGAAAATTGATCTTTCAGGCGATGTACGGATTGAAGAGATGAAATGCAAAAAATGTGGCGCGCGACTCAGTAAAGATAGTGTGGAAATGAGAGAGGGGGCAATTTTTATTTCTTGCCCATACTGCGGCTCAGACTATGAAGTCGAGGAGGCGCCCAAATGGTAAAGAAAATCACTGTACTCCTTTTCATTCTTTCCATTGCCGCAATACCCATTGTGGCTCAGGATTACAGTTTTACCGTTGATAAAAACTATTCTGCTCTCTATATCAACAGTGATGGAACATGCACTGTCAGTTATGAAATCCAGTTTACCTGTGATGAGAACGCGCACATAATAGATATCGTTGATATTGGAATGCCAAACGAATGGTACGAGCTGAAAACAGCATCTGCTTCAATTGATGGACATGCACTCAAAAAAATTCGCCATTCCGAGTACGTTCACCCGGGGGTTGAAGTGCACCTTGGCGCTTATGAAATAGTACCTGGAGAAACAGGAACAGTACTCTTCGCAATTACTGTTACGAACATGATATTTCCGGATTCGGAAGATGAAGCGTATGTATCTGTTGTCTTTTCCCCAACCTGGTATGGAAGTCAATTCGCGCATGGGACAACTGACCATGCCTGCTACATTATTTTCCCTCCCGGTGTCAAACCGGAAGAGCCTAAATATCACAAGAAAAAGTTCTCTGAAGCCGCGGTTGATTCCGCTGGCCGCGCATGGTATCTGTTTTCTCTGCCGCATGCTTCTCCATCAAAACAGTATACTTATGGTGTATCATTCCCCAGAGAATACATCCCTGACAATGCAATTGTAACCAGTACCCCAAAGAAATTCTCTATTGGTGGAGTTATTTCCTCTTTCTTCATCGGACTCATCAGTCTTGTAACGGGCTCTTGTCCCTGTATTATTATCGGTTTTTTCATCTTTATCGCCATTATCGGAGTAATTAACAGTTCGAAACGAAAAATGAAATATCTTCCGCCAGCTCTGTCCGTGGAAGGGGTCGGAATTAAAAGAGGGCTTACTGCTGTCGAATCTGCTATCCTTCTGGAACTCCCCCTTAACAAGGTTGCAACCATGATACTCTTCGGTCTTATCAAGAAACGGATTACAGAAGTCAAGAAACAGGACCCCTTAACTCTCGAAATCACTGAAAGAGATAAAGAGAAGCTCTATGATTATGAAAAGGATTTTATGAAAGCAATAGGCGAAAAAGGAAAACTTATTCAGAAAAAATTGAAATCAACTTTGGTAAATCTCATAAAAGCGGTAAATAAAAAAACCAAAGGCTTCTCGCGAAAGAAAACACGACAGTACTACCGGGGAATACTGAACAGGGCATGGGTAGAAATACGAGCAGCAAACACCCCTGAACTGAAATCCAAAACGTTCGACAAGAATCTCGAATGGCTCCTCATGGATGATAACTACAAAAGTAAAATGGGTGAAACATTCAGTGGTACAAACATTATTGCTCCCCTCTGGTGGGGACATTATCAGCCTGCATATGCGCGATCTACAGCCGGTATTTCCCCAACAGGCATGAAACCATCATCGGTCTCAATGCCAACACTTCCTGGAGCACAATTTGCAAATTCAATGGTCAGCGGCATTGAAGGTTTTGCCAACAAGATTGTCAGCAACATTACCGGTTTCCAAACCTCCATAACAAGCGCAACAAATCCAGTCCCTGTCAGTTCACGGTCGGGAGGATGGTCTTCAAGTGGCGGCGGTTGTGCATGCGCATGTGCGTGCGCTGGTTGCGCCTGCGCCTGCGCTGGCGGAGGAAGATAAGAAAATGTCTTTTAAGAAAGCACCTTCTTCAGGCAACATACGTCTTTTCCACAAAAGAGGCGCGCAGGGAAGGTTCCAGGGATACCGTCTTCATCTGAGGGAAAACCCTGACGGAACCGGTCTTCTCATTATAAATGCCTCGCACGTTCTCCACCTGAATAAAACCGCAACGGAATTTTCAAAATACATTATCGCGGATAAGGATGATAGGGATGCGGTGAAAACAATTTGTTCGCGCTATCGTGTAAAACAAAGCCAGGCTGAAAATGATTTCAAAAATCTTAAAAGGAAAATTCTCGAAATTGCGCAGGCAGAGAAAGCACAACCAGAATTTTTCAGTGATATGAACCTGATAGATGCTTTCAGCATTACCCTCACGGCGCCGTATCGTTCAGATATCGTCCTCACCTATCAATGCAACAATGCATGTGACCACTGTTATGTGGAACGAAAACTAACCTTTGAGGAGATGGCGGCAGACAGGTGGAAACAGGCTATAGGAAACCTCTGGGATGCGGGAATTCCACACATCACGTTTACCGGGGGAGAGCCAACACTCCGGAAGGATCTTCCGGAATTGGTTGGATATGCAGAGGAAATCGGGCTCGTTACCGGTCTTATTACAAATGGACGTCTGCTCACAAAAGAGCTTGTAAAAACACTGGCACGAGCAGGTCTTGACCATGTTCAGATCACCCTTGAATCACACAACGAAAAAACTCACAATAGCATGGTTCAGGCTCCCGCATGGCAGGAGACAGTGGAAGGAATCAGAAACTGCCTGGATTCGCCGCTCTATGTGCTTACCAATACAACGCTCACAACGGACAATTGCGATGAAATCGCAGCTACTATCGAATTTTTAAAATCCCTCGGTTTACAGAGGTTTGCATACAATAGCATCATCTACTCGGGCAGCGGATGCTCGGTCGGAACAGGAATCAGGGAAGAACACTTGGCTCCGTATGTCAAAACCATCAAGAGAAATGCCCTGCAGCACCAGATGGATTTCGTATGGTACACACCCACACATTACTGTATTTTTGACCCCTGCCTTGAAGAAATCGGACTGAAACAGTGTTCAGCAGCAAGGTATACTATTGCCATTGAGCCAAACGGTGATGTCATTCCATGCCAGAGCTATTT
>SOKD01000241.1 GCA_004376305.1 Candidatus Cloacimonadota bacterium
AATGAATATTTTTTCGGTAACGATAAGGGCATTCTTCCCACTGAGCCGAATTACCGCTATACCACCAATCCCTGGTGGTGTTGCAATTGCCGCAATGGTTTCATCACCGAGCATGGCTTTTGCCCTGTTGCTGCTTGTAATCTCCAACCCTTATGTAAAATGGGAGACGTATCCCTGATTTTCTTGCCATTCTTGACACAACGTGCTGCAACGCATTGAGAGTTTTTCCACCTCTGCCAATGAGCAATCCATCATATCCTGCAGTATAAATTCTCAGAATATTAATTTTTCCTTCTTTTGCTTCAAAAACCTGTCCATCAATATCCATAAGGACAAGGATATCCTGGATAATAGTTTTCACCTTTGATAGTCCACCTTGCAGACTGACCCTGACTGTTACCGGGGAACTAAAAATGCCCAGGAATCCCTTTTTCCCTTTATCAATGATTTCAACCTCAACGTCAGCTCTTGAGCATGCAAGATTTTTTATTGCCTTATCAACAGCCTCGTCAACTGTTTTCCCTGTTTCGATACAGTATTCTTTGGAACTCATTTCATTTCAGGTTCTTTCACAATATCCTCATGCTCCCCCCGACGGATAAGGTACTGCTGAAAAATGGATAGAAGATTGTATACAAACCAGTACAATACAATTCCACTGGGAAGTCTCGAGAATATAAAAACAAGAAAAATTGGCATGAAATAGGTCATTGCCTTTTGCCGAGGATCAGTTACGGTAAACTTCTGCTGCACAAACATTGCCGCACCCATAAGAATCGGAAGAATAAAATATGGATCTTTTACTGAAAGATCCTGTATCCAGAGGATAAACGGGGCTCCTCTCAGCTCAATGGTGCTCCGCAATACAGCATAGAGAGCAAAAAATACCGGCATTTGAAACAACAGAGGGAGGCACCCTCCGAGAGGATTTACCTTGTTCTGCTTGTACAATTTCATAATTTCCGCATTCATCTTCTGTGAATCATCTTTGTGTTTCTTCCGTACTGCTTCCATTTTTGGCTGGAGTTTTTGCATTCGACGCATTGATGCATGGCTTTTGAAGGTTAACGGGAAGAAAACGACCATCATGATAATTGAAAATACCATGATGACAAAACCATAGTTGGGAATTGCTTTATGAATACCGATTATGATAAAGAAAATGATCTTGCTTATCGGAGCAATCCAGTCCCACCCAAAATAGACACTTTTCTCCAGCATGTTCCCCATATCTTTCAATTGGTAATAATTGATTGGTCCAAAGTATAACAAGAAATTTGCCTTCTGCACCTCTTTTGTTGATACGGAAAACGCTATCCTCTTTTTTTCAATTTTCCACTGCGTCACTTTCTTAATAAGAGTATCCTCTGCTAAAATAAAGAACAGGAAATACTTTGAAGTTACCCCTGCCCATTTAATCCTTCCTTCAATTGATGATTTTTCCTCCTTAACATCTTTCAATCTCATTCGCTCGAAATTTTCGCCCAGCATCGAAACAAATCTGACATATGCCAGTTCATCCCGCTCATCCTTTTCTGTAAGAGAAAGCCCTGAATCAAAATGTATTTTCAATCCATTCGCTAATTTATTCTCGTCTGTATCAAGAGATACAATACGGAGACCGATACTATAACGATGCGGATCAAATATAAACACCTTTTTTAGAAATGGGGTATTGTCGAGTACATAGTAGAACACGAGACTGTCTTCAAGACCATCGGTAAGGATAATACTGTCCCGCTCGCAACGTGTGTGAAATTCTGAAAGATCGACGGTCTTTTCGGTTTCAACCAGGGAAAGCGAAATCGCGCTGCCTTCTTCAGGAATGAGTTCAACCGGTTCGTCTCCCACACCGGGATACTGCATCAGTTTCATGCTCTTAATGGCTGCGCCTTTTGTTGAAAAGGTAGCCGTATAGAGGTTTGTTTTCACCGTGATGAGTTTCTCTTCCTGTTCTTCACCGCTTACTGCCATTGCTTCTACGATTTCTTTTTTTTCTTTCTTGCTTGCATCCTCTTTCTTGCCTTCTCCCTTAATCTTCTCCTCAGAAACTTTCTCTTCTTTACTCTTTTCAACCACTTCCTGTCCATTTGGCACAGCTCCCTCTTTCTTGGGAGAGCGGGTGATCATTGTATAAACAATGAAAAGGAGGGCAATGAGCATTACTGCAATAATAGTCCTTTTGTCCACAACAACTCCTATTCTACAGGGTCATATCCACCAGGATGGAAAGGATTGCATTTAAGAATCCTCAATATTCCCCTTAATCCTCCCCGAAAGAGCCCATATCTTTCAATTGATAAAAGGCAATAGGAAGAACAAGATGGATAGAACCGACAGGTTCTTGGAAATAACGGCGATATAATATTCCTGTACGATTTTATGATAAAAATGGCTATCGATCTCATAAACAAATTTCTGCATTCCTCAGTAGCAGGTTGAATTCACCCATCAGTTCATGGAATGAAAGATCAAGCCCCTCTTTGGAAACACGGATGACCAAGTGTATATTTTTACTCAACAACTCCTCATTCTTTCGAATAATTTCAGTGAGTCTTCGCTTTGCTCTATTCCTCTTCACCGCAGGTTTTGCATCCCGCCTGAATGAAATTCCAAATTTAAAACCAGGCTTTTTAATATATATGATAGATACATGGTTACCCGTCTCCCTCTTTCCGATGCGGTATATATTCTTGAATTCAGTATTGTGTTTTAGCTTATCGGGTTTCCTCTGATACCGTAAGTTTCGCTCTACCTCTTTTTCTCCGTCGGGCAAGGATTTTTATTCCACTTTTGGTTGACATCCTTTTTTTAAATCCATGTTTTTTGCGCCGTTTTCTACGACTTGGTTGATATGTCCTTTTCATACAAAACCTCCTTAACTACAAAAATCGTAAGCACGTTCAAAAGTTCTGTTATAATACGTTAAAAAACATCTTTTGTCAAACAAAAAACTCCAACATAATTTTTGAATCCCATTTATCCCTTGACTTTGAATTTTTTTTCAATTATAAAATATATGAAAGTTTGAAAGGAACGGATTTCGGTGAAATTTGATACGACGCTCACTTTGACGCAAAACAGATCTAAAACGTAAAATCCGGGAACTCCTCGATGCAAAAATGGTTTGAACGATTGAGCAAAGTACGGAAAGGAAAAAGTAAATGAAAATTCTTATGGTTTCATCTGAAGCTGTTCCCTATGCGAAAACAGATGAACTTGCTGATGCCACAGGGATGCTTCCTACTACAATGAAACAACTTAACCATGATGTCAGGGTAGTAATGCCAAAATACAAAACCATACGATTTGGAAATACAAAGGCACACAAGATAATTGATAGCTACCCCGTACAACTCGGCAATAATGCTGAATACTGTTCTATCTATGAAGGCAAAAGAAAAGATGGCGTTATCTTTTACTGGATAGAAAATAACAGGTTTTTTGGTCGAGAGGGACTCTATGGAGACGAGAAAGGGAATTACAGAGATAACGGACTTCGCTTCGCCCTTTTTGCACAGGGAGCAATAGATGTAATCAGACGAAAAATTTTCACTCCTGATATTATTCACATCCATGACTGGCAGACCTCACTGATCCCGATCTATTTGAAGAACAACTTCAGCGAGGAAAAATTATCAAGAATTCCTGTTATCCTCACGATACATAACATTGCATACCAGGGTGTTATTGATAAAAACCTGATGCCTGAAGTCAACCTTGACATCTCGCTCTTCACCCGAGATACCTTGGAGTTGAGTGGCAAATGCAACCTCCTGAAAGGGGGTATAATCTTTTCAGACGTTCTTACCACAGTGAGCCCTACCTATGCATCTGAAATACTGACCCCGGAATTCGGAATGAAACTTGAGGGTATCCTGAATACACAAAAAGGAAAACTTCATGGAATACTGAATGGCATTGACTATGAAGAGTGGAATCCGGAACGCGATTCATTAATACCTTACTCATACTCAAAAAAGAAACTCGCTGGAAAATTACTGAATAGGTCCAATCTCACCAAGAAACTGCATTTTGATGTTGATATTACCAAGCCGCTCCTTGGCGTCATATCGAAACTCACCGAGCAAAAGGGGATGGATCTGCTTGCTCAAATTCTTCCCGATATTGCTGATGAAGACATCCACATGGTGATACTCGGGGAAGGGGATACATTGTATGAGAAACTGCTCAAGAACCTCGCAAATAAGTATCCCGATAAATTGCGGATTTTCATTGGATTCGATAATGAACTTGCTCATCAAATTTACGCAGCGAGCGATATGGTTCTTATGCCCTCCCGCTTTGAACCATGCGGTCTCGGGCAATTGATTGCATTTCAGTATGGAACCGTACCTGTTGTTCACGGAACTGGTGGGCTCAAAGACACTGTTAAGAAATTTTCGAAGGAGACGCTCAAAGGAAATGGTTTCGTATTTGATGCATACCGAGCTTCTGCATTCCTTAACACAGTGAAGAAAGCTCTGAGAAATTACCGGAATGGGAGCGTATGGAAAAAACTGGTTAATAATTGTATGGCACTTGACTTCTCCTGGGAGACCTCTGCAAAGAAATATATTAAGTTATACGAAAAACTCCTCAGAAAACAAGAACAGACCTGAATTAAGAGAATGGAGTAGCAAGACTTGTCTTGCGCAGAAAAACCGTGGAGTAGCGAAACTTGTTTCGCGCCCTTAACGCAGAAATGAGAGAAAATTGATGAAAGAAGAAAATTGTTATGTCAATAATCCAAATTGAACAGAAGATGTTATTCTATACTATAAGAACCAAGGAGCAGAGGGAAATTACCATAAAAAAATCCCGTTTTGTAGCAACCATCTTCCCCGTCTCATCCCTCGATGAAGCAAAAAAATTGCGGACTTCAGTAAAGAATAAATACAGTAATGCCACACATCACCCTTATGCATACAGAATTGGCTTTGAGAAGATCTCTGAGCGGTGCTCAGATGATGGCGAGCCGCCAAAGAGCTCCGGCTTGCCAATCCTCCAGGAACTTAAAAAAGCCAATTTAAGCAATATCATCGTCATTGTTACCCGGTACTTTGGCGGCACAAAGCTTGGTATTGGAGGATTGAGCAGGGCATATAGGGAAAGCACAGCTTCAGTTCTCAATGCTTCGAGGAAGATACGATCAGTATCCATTCAGAGACTTGCGGTAGTTATTGACAGTGCTGCAGCTGGCAAAATCCGTAATGTACTTGACCATTATAATGCAATAATCGTTGAAGAGCATTACGGAACCTCCACGGAATTAACGTTTGAGATTGAGCGAGAAAAGGAAGATGAGTGTATGGAGGCTCTGAGGAATCTGACAAAAGGAAAAATCAGTATACGGGAAAGCAAGAAGTAACAAACCTCGTTGCAAATTCCCTGTATTGAATTATACACAATTTGTATTCATTTGATAACAGCTGTGCCCCATTTTAACCTTGACAAATCATCCATTTTTTGTTATTAAGAAGCGTATGAGAGAAGCAAGAACAAATGTGCGCAGTTCAAATTTGTTGTTTTTGGAATTGAATATCTCGGTGGGGTTTAGCGAACCGCTATAAATCGGTCCGTACTGCACAACCCCGCTATGCTTGATAGGATAGTGGGGATTTTTTTTATTCGAAACCACTAAAGAACAAAAATGATTTGGGGAAGCTGTGGTTGGAAGAGAAAAGTGTCTCGGATTTTATCAGTGGTAATCAGTAGCGTTTTGATTCGGGGGTAATAATGGATGTAATGGATTTTAGAGAGATCGAAGAGAAATGGCAGAAACGATGGAAGGAAATTGACCTCTACAAAACACCCGAGAACCCCGAGAAAAAATTCTATCTCCTTGAAATGTATGCATATCCCTCGGGGGATATCCATATAGGACACTTCCGTAATTACGCAATCGGTGATGTTGTCTGGCGATATAAATCAATGCATGGGTATCATATTCTGCATCCTTTCGGCTGGGATGCATTTGGACTTCCTGCCGAGCAGGCAGCAATAAACAAGCATGCAAGCCCAAAGCAGTGGACAAAGAATAACATTGCTCAGTCAAAGAAGACACTGCAAGGGGTTGGTATCAGCTATGACTGGGAACGTGAAATCACAACATGCGAACCAGAGTACTATAAATGGACACAATGGCTTTTCAAGAAACTGTATGAACATGGACTCTGTTACCGGGATAAAGCATATGTAAATTGGTGCCCTGATTGTAAAACGGTTCTGGCAAATGAACAGGTTATCCAGGGGAGTTGGTGGAGATGTGAGTCTGCTGTTACCAAAAACCAAACGCAACAGTGGTTCATAAAAATAACCAGCTAAGCTGAACGACTGCTTGAGGGTATCAATGGACTGGATAACTGGCCTGAAAACGTAAAAGCAATACAGCGAAACTGGATCGGGAAAAGCGAGGGCTCGGAGATCGTTTTCAAAATCGAGAAACAGAACAAAGAACTTCCCGTTTTTACAACACGTTCCGATACAATCTACGGCGTAACATTCTTGGTAATTGCCCCGGAACACAAACTCCTGAAGGAAATGCTGCCGCTGATGAAAAACAGGCAACAAGTTGAAGAGTATATCAAAACCTCTCTTTTGAAGACAGAGATCGAAAGGACAGATACAACAACAGAAAAAGATGGCATTTTTACCGGGCTCTATGCAATTAATCCATTTTCTGATGAAAGGGTGGAGATCTGGACTGCGGACTATGTACTCGCATCCTATGGTACGGGTATCGTTATGGGAGTTCCCGCTCATGACCAGAGGGATTTCGAATTTGCCCGAAAATATCATATTCCCATAAAGATCGTCATCAATCCTCCAGATAAAACCTTAACGGTTGAAACTATGGAACAGGCATATACCGAAACCGGTATAATGATAAATTCTGACCACTTTAATGGAATGGATTCAGATGGGGGAATAGAAGCAACAATAACATATATGACAGAAAAGAAGATAGGAAGGAGGAAGACTGTGTTCCGAATTCGTGATTGGCTTATTTCACGACAACGTTACTGGGGCGCTCCAATTCCAATGATACATTGTGACAAATGTGGTATCGTTCCTGTTCATGACACTGATCTCCCGGTACAGCTTCCTGATGAATCGAAGGTTGACTTCATTCCCAGGGGCCACTCACCGCTGGCAGATGTTCCGGAATTCTATAATCTGGAATGTCCAAAATGTCGAGGAAAAGCTCACAGAGACACAGATACTATTGATACATTCCTTGATTCCTCGTGGTATTATCTGAGATATCTCAGCCCTAAAAACAGCAATGAGATATTTCAGAAGGATGAAGCCGAGAAATGGCTGACTGTTGATCTCTACATTGGTGGTATTGAACACG
>SOKD01000258.1 GCA_004376305.1 Candidatus Cloacimonadota bacterium
ACATTAATAAATCATATAATACGGTAACAGAATTTTTTGGAAAGGAGGTGAAGCATGAAAACATCTTTGTGCATAATTGTATTGCTTTTACTCTTTGCAATGCCGCTCTTTGCTGCTCCCAATGTTGGAGATCCAGCACCCGATTTCACGCTCCCGGATACAACATATACCAGCCACACTCTTTCTGATTACACTTATAATGTTATATTCCTCAATTTTGGGGAGTCCTGGTGAAGTGGATGCCAATCTGAGTATCAGGTTTTCACGGAATTACAGGCACACTTCGACTCACTCAATCAACCGGTGAAGGTACTTGTTGTGGATATCCTTGAATCTATGAGCATTACAAAGTATATCCAGAGAACCTACAATATCGTCCCTCCTTGCCTGAATGACCAGTCAGGCACCGCCTGGAATCTCTACAACTATGATGGCTATATTCCCACAAACTACATCCTCTTGGGCGATAGCAGCATGACCGTGTACTATAGAGCCCATACAATGTCATTATCCCAGATGAAATACAGGATCAATTTGGCGCTTGCCCTGAGTATTGAAGAAGAACCCGCAATAGCAAATCAAGCATCTTTAAAAACTGCTTCTATCACTCGCAATAATATTGCCATTAGTTACACCTTACCTTACGCGGCAAACGTACAGCTAAATATCTACGATTCAGCCGGTAAGATGGTTGGAAGTCTTTCTGAAGGTATGCAAAGCAGCGGTAATCACTATACACTTTGGTCTCCAGAAAGCAATGGTATCTACTTTGTAAAGCTGTTCATGGGTAAGCAGACGCTCACGAATAAGGTTATCATCCTGAAGTAGGGAACATTATTGACAACCAAAACAGGTATGTTACAACCCAGTATTTCGTCTGAAATGCTGGGTTGTTTTGTTCTTGCAATGCACGCTATAATGTCTTTCATTGAGAATCACTTTTAAATTACGAGTCTTTTAAAGGATTTTCCTTGATTTTTTAACCCCATTCCCTATAATTACCTCTATGGCAAAGGAACAGTTACTTATCGGACTTACCGGTAACATCGCTACCGGCAAGTCCACGATTGCCAATATTTTCAAGGAACACGGCATACCGGTTATCGAAGCAGATCAGATTGGCTGGAAACTCCTCGACCGGAAGGATATAAAAGAGCACATTGAGACTATCTGTGGCGATATTCTGAAAAAGGGAAGAATCGATAGAAAGAAACTGGGTAAAGTGGTATTTTCAAACAAGGAAAAATTGCATTTACTGAATGCAATTATACACCCACCACTTCTGAAAGAGCTCAAACTTACAATGGCGAACAGCAAAGAGAGATTTCTCGTTGTCAATGCGGCACTTATTTTCGAATGGGGTATTGAAGGCTGGTTTGACAAAATACTCCTTGTTACATCACCTGATGAACAACAAATAATGCGGCTAACCTCGAAGCAACTTACAAGAAAGCAAGCGATCCAGCGAATGCAAGCCCAGATGCCCGACAAAGACAAGATTGAAAGATGCGACTTTATCATTGAAAACAACGGAAGCCTTGAAGAGCTCATGCAGAAAACCAATAAGGTCATCGTATCCATCAAAAAACAAGCATTATAGAAAAGGTTGAACTATGGTGGGACAAAAAAGTGACAGGTTGACCATAAGGATTTTTTGGGTGTGGTGGGATAAAAGGGGAAGTTAGGCCAACCTGTCGAGGATTCTATTCGAATTTTAAGTTACTAACGTATTATATACAGCAAAATCCCACATTTGTCAAGAGAAAAAAAACGATTTTGCTAAATTTTCATTCCCTTTACAAATCCGTTGAAGACGGTTTTTTTTGTGCACATGAATCGCAACCTGACCAGAAAGGTTCACAATCGTCTCTGTAAACCCAGGAAATCAAACCTTTTATATTTCGCACAAGAGCCGGAATGAATTCTGATCCGAAGCCTTTTGAATATTCCTTCTGTATCCATTTCAAAAGATCTTCTGTAGGAAAGCTTCCATTTTTAAGTAGCTGCTCTCCTTCGATCTGTGTAATGCCAAGACCTTGGT
>SOKD01000103.1 GCA_004376305.1 Candidatus Cloacimonadota bacterium
TTTTGTCCACTTTAGAAGAGGAAAGCAATTTTGACTCCAATACACGGATTCTTCCCGTTGCATATGCGTACCGTACATCTGGCGTGAACTCTGTGTGTATATCCACTGTTTATTGTACCTTTTTGTATGCTCTCATTGTACTCTTGTTTCCCTATGGTTCATTCAAAGAGTAATTTTTGCAGTTTGCTTTCGAGCATTTCCTTGATTTTGCTGAGGATAGTATCAATGGTTGCATTGAATTCATAGGTATCCTTCTTAATGATGCATCCGCCATCGAATGTTCCCTTTTCCATGTGGATATCTCCCTTGAAACCAATTGATTTCATGATTTCTTTCACAATAGAATCACCGAAACGTTTGATATCATTTTCTGCCAGCACTATGGTTACCGAATCTCCTTTTGTTTCTTCCTTAACAGTGTTTGAGATGAAATGGATATAATCCGCTTTTTTAAGTGAAAGAAGTTGCTTTTTTGTTTCATCGAAGACAGCATCAATACTGTTTCGCTTTTCCTGAAGGAGTGCTCTCCTGCTTTGCATCCTTGCCTCTGAAAGCCTTCTCTTCATTTCATGCGTCTTTGCTTCTTCTGCAAGGGATGTGGTCTCTTCCCTTATATGGTGAACCTCATTCTCCGACTGCCTGTGCATTTCATCTGCTTTCTGATTTGCTCCGTCGAGGATTTTCTTTGCTTCTGCTTTTGCATCTTCAAGTATCTTGTTCTGTATCTTGTTTTCTCCCACTCTATTTTCTCCCACTCTATTTCCTCCTTGAAGAGAGTATTCGATGAGTTACTCTGCAGTATAAAGGACGATAGCTCTCGTTCAGTGCTCTTACATGGTTACCTTTCCAATAAGGAACAGGGTAACGAGGAATCCCAGGACAGCGTACGTTTCTACCATTGCTGCATAGATAACTCCTTTCATTGCCTGATCTGCTCTTTTTGCAACAAGATTTACGCCTGCTGCACACACTTTGCCCTGGTGTATGGCGGAGATCAAACCGGTAAAGGCAATGGGCAAGCATGCTCCGAATACACGCCACCCTTCAGCCATGCTCATATCGGCATTAAGTTTTCCCATAGCAAGTAATGCGCCCAGGAATCCATAAAACCCCTGTGTTCCCGGAAGAACAACAAGCAGGAAAAGACTTCCAAACTTATCCGGGTCTTCGCTGAGAACTCCCGCAGCTTGCTGACCTGCGATTCCAATACCTATCGCGGAGCCGATTCCCGCAAGGAAAGCAGCGAGCGCACTTCCTGCGATACCTATTGCTATACCATCCATATAACCTCCTTTATATTTTATGCACGTTTATACTTGTTTTACGACAACGTATTTTTCCGCTTTTCTCAATGGATTGAAAGGTATTCCGCCTCCGGTGAAGAATTTCTGGAAGAATTCAACGTACTGGAGCCTGAGTGTGTGCACAAATCCTCCGAGTGTATTGATACCTATATTGAAAAGATGTCCTCCTATGAGTACAATGATGAAGAGAATAACGCCTACAACAGGTATGCCAAGTGTCATTCGGGCAATTTCGTTAATTGCCCCTGCTATTCCGGCAGTGACGAGTCCAAGTGCCATGAGCCTGATGTAGGAAAGGAAATCTCCCATATAGGAAAAAATTCCTCCCAATATAAATAAACGAAGCACACCGATAATTAATCTGAAAAACCAGCTTTTTTCCTTTCGTGCACCAAAGAATATAATTATTAATGAACAAGCCAAGACAATAAGTAATGATGGAAAAATGAAAGATTCCGGAATGAGTTTCATGGGTGACAGATTGACTTGAATGCACAGATCTGTCGCAAAAAGCAGTACAGCAAGTGAGGAAAGAAGCGTAATCCAGATTATTTCTTCAATAAATGCATCTGCATAGTGTTTGTTTTTAATATTCTCGTACATTTTGATAAAAAGTCCCCAGAATACCTGTACGGCTCCAAGGAGAATTGCCAGTCTGAAGAAGACGAAGTAGGATTTCATTGCGTCAAAGACAATGAGTGAATCAAGTCATTTTCCC
>SOKD01000271.1 GCA_004376305.1 Candidatus Cloacimonadota bacterium
TTAAGAAGGAAATTGCGCACTTTCCAGGTGTGGTAGTGTATGATGAACCCCGAATGCACAAATATCCTCATCCGTTACTTTCTGAAGGAAAGGATGAAGTTTTTGTTGGAAGAATACGTAAGGATTCAATTTTTAAAAATGGCCTTTCCCTATGGATATCCGGAGATAATTTGAGGAAAGGAGCTGCAACAAATGCTGTTCAGATTGCGGAACTCATTTTTAGCCGGAGGGTAAGGGACAATTGAAACCGAAAAGGAGAAGATGTGTCTAGTTTTTTGCAACTTTTTCATCCGTTTCCTTTTAAAGTCATTGATGGACATGACATCTATCTGCAACTGGAAGATGGGAAAAAATATATGGATCTCTTTACCGGGCTGGGCGTTAATCTCCTTGGACACAACCATCCTGATATCATTGAAGCGCTTTCACATCCATTCCCCATGCATCTCTGTGCGCTGCTGGAGCACTCCCTCAAGGAGGAAGTGGCGCGTGACCTTGCCAGAATAACGAAATTTGACAAGGTGTTCTTTTCGAATAGTGGTACTGAAGCGATCGAGGGTGCTCTCAAGTTTATGTGGAAATGGCTTGAGAAACGGAGTTCAACGAATGAACGGGTTTTTGCATTCAGGGATTCCTTTCACGGCAGAACGCTCGGTTCACTGAGCGTAACAGACCTTTTTTCCCACCAAAATTTTCCAAGATTGAATATTGATGTGGTGTTTCTTCCTTTTGGTGATACACAGATGCTTGCGCAGGAGGTAGAGCGTGGATGTGGTTTCATGATATTGGAGCCAGTTCAGGGCGCTGCTGGTGTCAAATGCGCTCCGGATGATTTCTATCGTACGCTCACAAGGCTCCAGAAAGAATTTGGATTCGGTTTGATTGTTGATGAAATTCAATCTGGTCTTGGCAGAACCGGTGAGTTCCTCGCATCAACACTCTTTGGACTCGAACCCGATATTGTAACACTTGCAAAAGGGCTTGGAGGTGGAATCCCTCTTGGTGCCATCCTCATCAAGGAGAGAATTGCGAATGCAATTAAACCAGGTGACCACGGAACGACGATGGGAGGGAATTACCTTGCTTTACGCCTGGCAAAGGTTGTTATCAAGCAGGTACAAAACCTTCTTGACCATGTAAGAAACCTTGATATGTTAATGAAAGACATTCTCGCACCACAATTGCTCAATAATGAAAAAATAAGAACCGTCAGACATAAGGGGTTGTTTATTGCCATTGAACTGAAAGTAGAGAAAGCGGATGAAGTTAAGGAAATTCTCTTTGAGAAAGGATACCTGGTAAACAGCATCAGGAGAAAAATTATTCGTCTTCTCCCTCCGCTCATCATAACCATCGATGAACTCAGGGAAGCCGTGCAGCAAATTAATGAGGTAATAGAGGAATTTTAAGCCGTTCAGCATCCCCTAAAAGTCCTTACTGAAAAACCTGAACAGAAAAACCCGCAGCATTGTATGCAAAAGGATTATAGGGACAAAAAAGGTGAGCAGCAATGTATCAAAAAATGATCTGTTATGTTTGGCAAAATACTGAATGAAACCTTTAGTGTGGAGTGGAATCATTCTCTCCTTCACTCGCGCTGTACTCTTCCCCCTTTCATGTATGATTGAAGCATCAGGATAGAAGAGGATTTTTCCTCCCTCCTTCTTTATACGCTTACAGAGATCAACATCATTAAAAAACATGCTGAACTGCTCATCAATAAATGTATCTGAAAAAAATCCCTTTCTTACAAACAACGCAGCACCCATTGGCTGATCAACATCTGCAATAGTTTTATAATCAAAGTCAGGCATACGCCATTCATTCAAAATCTTTGATGATGGGAAAACCCGCGATAATCCACTCAGTTCAAAAAAAAGTGTCCTGAAAGTCGGGAAGGTTCTCAACGATTGCTGAATGGTCCCGTCCGGGTTGTGAACGAGCGGTGCAAGAAGAGTAACATCCTTATGTTGTTCCATGAAATTATACATTTTATCGAGACACGCATCCTCAACCTTTGT